>DATIAI010000413.1:0-2358 GCA_035458065.1 Algoriphagus sp.
CACTGCTTCATCAGTTTTTTCAGCAGTTTTATCTTCAACTTTCCTTTCCACTGTCCGCTTCGCTGATTCTTCAGCGGCTTTCTTTAGGTCTTTGATGAATTTGGACTGTGAAAAGGAAGGGTTGATCCCAAGGAAAAAGCCAAGGATTGACAAGGTGAAGATCGATTTCAAAGGTTTCTCAAATTTTTTCATGCCGCTGTAGTTAGTTTCATTGTTTGATGAAAATGATTCGTTTGAACGGTAGTCCATTTTGGATTAGGATTAATTCATACTGACCCTTCTCCAGTTCATTGACATTCAATAGAATTTGCCGGCTCTCCAGGGGAGGAAGTTTTCCCTCATATTTTTCTGGCTTCTTTTCCATACCGAACTGTCGAATCAAACTTAGATTCCCCTGATCGAAAGGACTGGTCAACCTGTAACAACTTCTTGGTCAGGTGTAACAAAACCAAAAAAGGCCCCTGATTCATTCCAGAGGCCTTTTTTGAAGAAGAGAAATTTTATTTTTGCTCGTGAAAGTCCGATGGACTAAAGCCGAATTTGGCTTTGAAGCTTTTCGAAAAGTGTGAAAGGTCATTGAAACCTACCAAATATCCCACCTCTGAGATGTTTAAATCACCTCTTTCGAGCAAGTTTGCAGCTGTTTTCAATCGCTGATCTTTTAAAAATTCCATGGCAGAGAGTCCAGTCAGATGCTTCAGTTTTCGGTGAAGCTGCATTCGGCTCATTTCCATTGCCAAAGCAAAATCTTCTGCCCCAAAGTCAGGTTTATCAAAGTTTCCGGCTACTACTTCCTGTAGCTTTTCAAGAAACCGCTCTTCCACTGAATTGATTGCCAGTTCGACAGGTTTGAGAACGACCTCTTTGCTATAGCGATCTCTGAGTTTTTTTCGCTGAATTATCAGCTTTTTGATTTCATTTGCCAGTAATTGGTGGTTGAAAGGTTTGGTCATGTACCCATCTGCCTCCGCCTCGGAACCAGCGATTTGAGATGAAACCGTATTAGAAGCAGTCAGGAGAAACACAGGTATGTGGGATAAAAACTCATGGGTTTTGATTCTGCGGCAGAGTTCCAATCCTCCCATGTCGGGCATGGAAATATCCGATAAAATGAGATCGGGAATGATTTCCTGGCATATTTTCCAAGCTTCTGCGCCGGTGCTCGCTGTCAAAATTTGATAGTCGTTTTTGAAAAGCTCAATGAGAATTGCCCGAGTGTCAGAGTGGTCTTCAGCTATTAAAAGGATCGGTTTTTCTTCTAAAACTTGAATCTCTTCAGGACTATTTTCATAATGTTCGGATTCTTCCTCCAGTACAATTGCGGTTTCGGGAAGCAATTTTCTTTCAATTGGAATCATTAGGGAGATATTCAGAAAGTCCCCCTCTTTTGATGCTTCAATTGATCCATTGAGTCGAAATACAATTGCTTTTACCAGTGAAAGACCAATTCCAAATCCACTGACAGTTGCATCTTTTTGATAAAATCGATCAAAGATTCGCTTCAAATCTTGAGGCTGTAAATCAGTTGCAGAATTCTTTACATGCAATCTCATGCTCTGTTGGTCTGTGCTTATTAAAACATGAATCTCGCCAACAGCCGGAGTGTATTTTAGTGCGTTTCCAAGGAGATTGCTAATTGTTTTTTGAAGGAGATCCTGATCGAACCAAGCTTCCTGATCTGCGATATTCAGTTCTGATTTCCATTGTACTCCTTTCTCTTTTGCTCCAAATTCGAAAGGTTCGAGAAGTGACTTAATCGCGTGATGTAGATTTCCTTTTTTTAGTAAAACATTGATTTCAGAGTTTTTAAGCTGATTTAGCGATAGAATTTGATCTACCAATCCAAGCAATCGGTCACTTTGTCTCCGAATTAGTGAAATTTTTGAAATGGCTTCCGAGGGGATTTGTTTGTTTTTTTCCAGAAGTTGCAGTGGACTGTCGATCAGGGTAAGTGGTGTCCGGAATTCATGTGTGATGTTCTCAAAGAATTGATTTTTGACTTGATCCAATTCAGTTATTTTCCTTGCTAGGGCTATTTTCTTTCGTTGGTAGAAAAAATACAAAGCAAAACCTGCCAAGATTATCAGGAGGCAACCAAGGCCAAGAGCCCATTGAAAATTTCGTTGTTGTGTTTTCAGTTGTAATTCAGTGATTGCTTTGTCTTTTTCGGAAGTTTGGTATTTTATTTCCAATTCTTTGAGCTGGTCATATTCCATAGCGCGATCAATGGAATCCTGCATGACCCAGGCTTTTTCCAAATACTCATAAGCTTCCCGATCTCGTCCAGTTTTTCGGTAGAGGGTGGCTAGATTGTAAATGGTGCCATTTAGGGGGCCGATGTCTAATTCTTCTTCAGAA
>DATIAI010000414.1:0-2900 GCA_035458065.1 Algoriphagus sp.
GGAGGAATGGCTGCCGTTTTTGTCGAGTCGGGTCATAAATTCCTAAGCTAATTCATTGGAAATTAGACATTCGAAGTTCGATATTGGGAAATTTAACAGGAGTAAAAATCACTCGTGAAATTAGAACGAGAGTAAAAAATCTGAAAAATTTCTCCTGTTCAATGGATGAATTTACTTTTCGGCTCCAAGCAGGATTTGAAAGAAATATCCTTAAAAAAGGTTTAACCAATGAGAAAGATAATTGCAGCAATCAATTTGACAATTGATGGATTTTGCGATCATACGGGAATGTTGCCGGACGAAGAACTTCATTTCCATTATCAAAACCTACTTAATGATGCAGACGCGATTCTCTACGGCAGAAAAACCTTTGAGCTGATGCAATTCTGGCAAACTTTAGTAAATAATCCATCAGGTGAAAAATCAATGGATGACTTTGCGATAGCAATTGACAATGTGCCAAAGATTGTCTTTTCCCATACCCTGAAAAATTCAGATCCGAAGGGTCTCGGTTGGGACAGTGCGAAACTCGCAACTCAACCTCTTGATGTAGTGGTTAAGGAATTAAAGCAACAGCCTGGCAAGGATATTTTTATCGGCAGTCGAAGCCTAATTGTGCAACTGACCAACCTTAATTTAATTGATGAATACCAGCTGTGTATTCATCCTGTTATTGTAGGAAAAGGATTGCCCCTGTTCGATGAAATAAATGAAAGAACAATTTTTAAGCTTTTGAAAACAAAAAATCTAAACTCAGGTGCAACAATTCACTACTATCAGCGGGTCTATTTTTAAATCGGAGAGGTAAGGATTGTAAAAATTGGTGTGGACAATTTCCTCTAAAAAACAACAAGAAAAATGGAAACCGAACTCGAAACTTTCTCCCCAAAAAACAGGCAAGAATGGCGGGATTGGCTGCAGGAAAACCACGATAAGAAACAGTCTGTTTGGCTGATTTACTTTAAGAAAATTTCAAATGAACCCTCGATAGTTTACGGAGAAGCAGTTGACGAAGCGCTTTGTTTTGGATGGATTGACAGTAAGTCCAAACCGATCGATGCGAATCAATACATGCAGTTTTTCTCCAGAAGGAAACCAAAAAGCGTTTGGTCAAAGATCAATAAGGCAAAAATAGATCGGCTTACTGAAGAAGGTCTCATGACAAAAGCGGGGTTTGATTGCATCGAAGCTGCTAAGAAAAATGGCTCGTGGACTACGCTTGATGAAGTTGAGGAATTGATTATTCCCAAAGATTTGGAAAACGCCTTGGAAGAAAAACCAAACGCAAAAGACTATTTCTTGAGCCTGAGCCGGTCTGACAAGCGAAATATGCTGCAATGGCTGGTGCTGGCAAAGCGACCCGAAACCAGACAGAATCGGATTAACGAAATTGTCACGCTCGCTGAGCAAAACCAAAAACCAAAACAATTCAGAGGGAGGAATGCCTGAATCAGAAACCTGATGTTTTCTGACTTCGTAAGAGTTCTCAGGTTTTAATTCGAACTAATTCAATCCAATAAAGCTATGATTATCAAAGTGAAAAGCACACCAACGAATGAAGAGCTAATGGCACTGCTTCGACAAGAATTGCCAAGTGATTACAGCGTTAGGGAATTTGGATTAGGTAAGAAAAGTATCATGGTAAAGATGTCGACCTTTATCGGTGCTCAGATCACCATTCGGAATAATGAAATTTATGTAGATGCATCAGCACCAACTGTGGCCGGGGGAATGTTGTCAAGTCTGGCCATGACCGAATTGGCCATTGTGATTGTGCCGCTATTTTGGTTTTCAGGAGCATTTCCCTCAAAATTTAGAAATTTTGAAAAAGAGATGGCAAGCTTCATCAATGACCGATATAACTAATTTTAGTTAGTTAAGATTTGACCATAATCACGGGCGTATCCATTTTGGAAGAATATTCCTTCAATTCTGGATTCTAAATTCAACCCTAATCCTTATTTTTAAAACTATGAAACACGGATTGATTTTTGTCTTTCTGATCACAGTATTAGGTTGTACAGATACATCCGATCAGCCTGTTCCTTTAACCTTGGAAGGAAAATGGGTAGATCAGATGACCAAAACCGATACCCTGGAGTTTATAAGGCTGGAGGATGGGAGTTCCTTGATGAATTTGAGAAGAGGCAGAGAAATCAGAAATGGCCACGATCTGCCAAAAAGTGGCTCCGGACTTTATATGTTTACATTGTCCAAGAATTCTGTTTCCCTGCAATATTCTTTTTCAAGTCTTTGGAAGCCTACCGAATATTATTTCCAACAAAATCCACTTCAACTGAAAATCGGAAGATTCTTTGAATCCGATAATTCAGCATCGATTCTGACTTTCAGAAAAGTTAAGTGAATTTAAATTTTTTCCAGACTCAACTTATTGAGGATTGACCCTTCAATCAATCCTGAAGCACAGGAGCCTTGGATTTCTTTTCGAGTTGGCGACTTTTTCTCATCCAATTAAGTAGGAATCCCACGATAAAAATCCTCGGCGTCCCCATCACCATCTCCATATTGGTGTGAAGAGGAGTGGACAAGGTTTCCGGTAGGCCGTTTCGAATCAATATAGCAGACAGACTCATCCATCCGATCACTAATACTCCCAAAATCACCGCCACGACTGCCTGAGGGTTTTTTGCTTTGGAAATCAATCCCAAAAGGAAAAGCCCTAAAATGCCACCGCTGAAAATGGATGAAAGTGCCCACCAAGCATCCAGGGCACTGGTGACACCATTGAAGTCCCTTTAAAACCAACCGGAAGTTGATTCAAGATGGAATAGGGGAATAATTTTTTTCCCTGTGTCCCGGCATGAAGCAAATCCGGTTGGGCTTGGTAAAAGACAAACAAGGCCGACCTGATAAAGAAAAAGATCAAAGAAACTGGCACG
>DATIAI010000415.1:0-10033 GCA_035458065.1 Algoriphagus sp.
GTGTAAGGCAAAGAGGTCGCAAAGAGCATATTCGGCCTAATAGACCAGTCTTTTTCCTCTCCTGTAACTACATCAGCCAGGTATCCATAATCCCAAGACCAAAATTCCCGATCAAATGAATCTTTTACCCTAGAAGCTAAAGCGGCATACTCTTCTTCTCCGCTCAATTCATGGAAAAAAGAAAGAGCATTGTACCAAAGGGCTTGAATCTCCACCGGGCACCCAATACGGGGTGTAACTGGACCATCAGGAGTAATGGCATCCATCCAAGTAAGAGCGACATCTTCACGTCCGCCCCAAATCAAGCCATCATCCTGCATGTGAATGTTGTACTCGGTTCCCTGTTTGTACCCTTCGATTATCCCACGAAGTTTGGTAAGGTAGCGATCCTGGATGGTCTTTTTGTCTCCGGTATAAACAATGTACTGCTGCAATGTCCAAAAGAACCAAAGCGGAGCGTCCATTGAGTTCATGTTTGTGAAATCCCCACTGCCAATATTCGGGAAAAGTGGGCCTTTCAAATCTCTGGTCATGGAGTCCATGATTTCCAGAAAAGTCTCGGTATCCCCCCCTGAAAGAAGCAAACCTGGAGCTGCCACAAAGGTATCTCTTCCCCACCAGCCAAACCAAGGGTAACCTGCGATAATGCGGGTATCACCATCTCTTCTTCGAATAAATTGACCTGCCGAATTTCTCAGGCAGTTTTCAAAGTTGTTTCTGGGGATCCGTCTGGCTATTTCTTTTTCAAAAGCATTTTGGCGAGTAGAGGGATCTGCTTCAGTTAAACCGGCAGAAAATATGACAGATTCCCCTTTTTTTATTTCAAATTCAAAGTATCCCGGCACAAACAGGTCCTCCTGATATTCATACCCACGCTCCCGCTCCTGAATGTATTCGATATTGAAGTACCATTCCGGGTTGGATATGAATTCACCTTTTTTGGAAAGTTGAAGGTAAAGGGGGTCGTACTGGGGATAAAGCTGAAATTTCACTCCGTTTGAAACTTTTTCAAATTCCTTATGGATCTGGTCATTGGCTTTGAGGAGGTTGTGATAACCTCTGAAAGCCAAAAAAGGCTGAATCCGGATCTTGGTAGGTGAATGAGCTTCCAACAAGGTATACCGAAGCATCACTCGATCCCGGTTGGTGTCAAGAATTAGCTCCTTTTGTAGTAATACTCCTCCAACCCGATAGGTCAGTTTTGGGATCGGTTCGGAATCGAAATCCTCAAGATATTTGTGCCCTCTTGGAGAGTAATTTCCCGGAAATTTGCTGATGCCAAGGTTGAAATTTGCTCCATGTTGAATGACCGTCTCATGGACTGTCGAAAGTAAGACATGGTTTTGGGAATCGATCTGAGGCTGCGGAACCACCAGTAAGCCATGATACTTACGAGTGTTACATCCGATAATGGTGGTGCTGGTATAAGCACCTGACCGATTCGTCCGAATAATCTCCCGGTCAAGGGAGTAATTCAGATTGATTAATTGGGTTTTATCAAAGTGGATATAACTCATAAGGGAAAAATTGTAAGAATTTAAAAATAGAGTTTTGATTTGATAAGAAAAATTATGAGGAAAAAATAAAAGGTTATGTTTCCATAACCTTCCTTAATGTGGATTGAAATTGATCAAGAATGAATCGCTTCTCTCTGGATTTCTTCGAAATTTTTGAGCGATTCTTCAAATTTCACGAAGTAGTTGTGAACCAATCTAATATTCACAGGTTTCACCACGGGAAATTTTGGAGAGGACTTGTACAAAGTAAACATCTGAGTGTGGTTTAGTTTTTTCTAATTTGTCAAATGCTGTGCCAACTCGCACCTATATTAAAAGCAAAACCCCTCTAAAAGAGGGGTTTGGGTGAAAGACCGGGTTCGAACCGGCGACCTCTGGATCCACAAACCAGCGCTCTAACCAGCTGAGCTACAATCACCGTGTGGCCTATCTGAAAAGGATATTTTCAAATGGTCTGCAAAAGTAACAATTAAGTCTACTTAGCGCAAGAGCGGTTTCAAATATTTCTCAAAAAAGTGATTCTGTCACCTTTCTTTTCTTCATGAAACTTCCCTTGCTCGTACGCCAAATGTCCGGATACGATCGTATGGGTGACTTTTGACCGGAAAGTATGGCCCTCAAATGGTGACCAGCCACATTTCGACAGGACATTTTCTTTGGAAACTGTCCAAGGAGAGTCGAGGTCTACTAAGACCAGGTCTGCAAAATAATTTTCCCGGATAAATCCTCTTTCCTTTATTTGGAAAAGTATGGCCAGATTGTGAGCCATTTTCTGTGCTATTTTTTCCAAACTGATTTTTCCCTGATGGTAAAAGTCCAACATGGCTACCAGGCTGTGCTGGTTCAATGGGCCCCCGGAAGGGGCCTTTAAATAGGAGAGAGATTTTTCTTCCAAGGTATGTGGAGCATGATCAGTCGCGATTACATCAATCCGGTCATCGAGCATGGCCTGAAAGATTTGGTCCCGGTCATTGGCAGTTTTCACAGCGGGGTTCCATTTAATCAGGTTGCCCTTGGTCGTATAATCTTCTTCCGAAAACCACATGTGGTGAATACAGGCCTCTGCAGTTACACGTTTTTCTTCCAGAGGAATGGAATTGTCAAACAGCTCCAGTTCCTTGGCCGTGCTGATGTGGAGGATGTGGAGTTTTGTGCCGTATTTTTTGGCCATCGCGACAGCACGGCTTGACGCATCATAGCAAGCCTCTTCCGACCTGATTTTGGGATGGAATTTGACAGGAATATCATCGCCATAGATAGCTTTAAATTCCTCCAGGTTGGCTTTTATGATGTTGTCATTTTCGCTATGGATAGCAATAAGGGTTTTACATTCCTTGAAAATTCGCTCCAAAACCTCGGGATTGTCGACAAGCATATTTCCAGTAGAAGATCCCTGAAAGATTTTTACTCCACAGACAGTTTGTGGATCGACTTTTAGGATTTCCTCCAGATTGTCGTTTGTTGCTCCAAAAAAGAAAGAATAATTGGCGAGGGAGACCTCCGATGCCCGCTTGTATTTTTCCTCCAAAAGGTCAATCGTGACTGTTTGAGGATTAGTATTTGGCATTTCCATATAGGTGGTTGTTCCACCGGCAACTCCCGCTTTGGCTTCAGTATAAATTTCTGCTTTGTGGGTCAGTCCCGGCTCCCGAAAGTGGACCTGATCATCGATAACTCCTGGAAACAGGTGTTTTCCACGTCCATCAATATGGATATCAGCATGCTCTGAGCTCAAATCAGTTTCAATTTTGGCAATTCGGCCGTCTTTCACCAAAACATCGCCCGGACGAATCCGGCCTTCATTCACTATATTTGCGCCGGTGATCAGGATACTTTTCATCGTTTCTTTCTTTTTCGATTACAGATTTCTTTCCAAAAATAACAATCATGAGTGATGAGGCCCTAGGTTTTGATGCATTTAAGCTAAACAGGCAATTATTAGATGCAGTGGCTTCTGCTGGGTATACCCAGCCGACACCCATTCAGCAAAAAGCAATTCCCTTGGCTTTGGCCGGGCACGATGTGCTGGGAATCGCACAGACAGGGACTGGTAAGACTGCGGCTTATGTGCTTCCCCTTTTGATGAAAGTGAAATATGCCCAGGGTTTTCATCCCCGTGCCCTGATTTTGGCTCCAACCCGGGAATTGGTCATGCAGATCGAAGAAGTCGCAAAACAGCTGGCTCAAAATACCGATCTCAGAATTGTAAGTCTATATGGAGGTTTGGGACCAAAAACTCAGATTGAGAATATCGCAGCAGGCGTTGATATTATCATTTCCACTCCGGGTAGATTTATGGATTTGTACCGAAAGGGAAACATCCTGACAAAGGAAATCAAAACCATGGTTTTGGACGAGGCGGACAAAATCATGGATATGGGTTTTATGCCGCAGATCAGATCGATTCTAGAGATTATTCCTTCCAAAAGACAAAATTTGCTTTTTTCGGCAACGTTCAGTGCACGTGTTGAAAACCTTTCTACCGAGTTTTTGGAATTTCCCGAACGAGTGGAAGTAACCCCATCAGCTACCACAGCAGAAACGATCGCGCAGGTCAAGTACCATGTTCCAAACATCAAGACCAAGATCAATTTGCTCGCCCATCTTTTGGAAAATGAAGAGATTAACCGTGCGATTATTTTTACCCGAAGCCGTAAAAATGCCGAATCGGTGTTTAGCTTTTTGGATCGGAAACATATGGGGGAAATCCGGGTAATTCACGCCAACAAAGGACAAAATACCCGCATCAACTCGATGGAGGACTTTAAAGGTGGTGAGGTCAGAATTTTAGTTGCTACCGATGTTGCTTCTAGGGGATTGGATGTGACGATGGTTTCCCACGTGATTAATTTTGATGTGCCTTTGATCTATGAGGATTATGTTCACCGAATCGGAAGGACAGGGAGGGCTGAAAATGAAGGCAAGGCGATTACGTTTGTTAATCCAGCCGAACTCTATCATTTTGAGTGCATCGAGGACATGATTCGGATGAAAGTGGAGTTGCTGCCGATACCAGGCAAGGTTGAAGTGCCTGAAACTCCATTTGAGGAAAAGCAGGGATATGCCAGAGAGCTGGACAGATTAAAGCAGCGGGATAATCCGGATTACAAGGGTGCATTCCATGAGAAAAAATCGATTCCCCCAAAAGTCAATATCGGCAAAGGGGAGAAGGTCAAAGCCAAAAAGCACGTCAAGAAACCGAATCGGAATCAGATGAAGACAAAGAATCAGAAGAATAAAGGCAAATAAAAATGGTCCCGAGCAATCGGGACCATTTTGTTTATCTGTCAGTTCTAGTATTGCTTCCGTCCACCGGAGTTCGTTGCTCGCGATTTGCAAGATCCCATGCGGTGTGGAAGATCAAATGTGCTCGCTTGTTCATCAGCGGGAATTCAATTTTGTCCACCGTGTCAGTTACTTGATGATAGTCGTCATGCACACCGTTGAAGAAGAAAATCACCGGAATATTGTGTTTGGCGAAGTTGTAGTGATCCGATCTGTAATAGAATCTGTTCGGGTCATCTGCTGCATCGTAACGGTAATCCAATACCAAATTGGTGTAAGTGATGTTGTTGTATTCGTTGATTTTCTTCAGGTGAGAAGAAAGCATTTCGGAACCGATCACATAGACATAATCCTTGTTTTCCTCTTTTTGGTATTCGTAATCAATACGGCCCACCATATCAATGTTGATGTTGTTCACCGTATTTGCCAAAGGGAAGACAGGATTTTCAGAATAATATTCAGAACCCAAAAGCCCTTTTTCTTCACCTGTTACATTCAGAAATAGGATACTTCTTCTTGGTTTGATTCCGTCTTTGGCTGCCAATGCGAAGGCTTCGGCGATTTCCATGACAGAGACAGTTCCTGAACCGTCGTCATCCGCACCATTGAAAGCATCGCCTTCACTGCTCATGCCTACGTGATCATAGTGAGAGGAAATGACCAAAACTTCTTCTTTTTTGTCAGTTCCTTCCAAAAAGCCCATCACATTTACAGCCTCCACAGGAGTTTTGGTTTTCACCACCTGATAAGTTGCTTTTTGAGAAGAAATAGTTTCAGGAGTTGCTTTTGCAGCCTCTTTCAACGTTTCCACAGGAGCACCAAAAAGCTGTCCCATTTTGTCCGAACTGACCATGAAAACAGGTCTTTGCTTGGTTTCCTCATCAAAACCGATTCTGCCTTTGCCTGCCAAAGTCTTATATCTGTTGGCAATTCGGTCAAAATTTGCCTGACCTTCCATAGTTACAATTACAATCCCAGCAGCACCGGCATCCATCACTTTAGTGACCAGGTCATTACTTCTCACACCAACAGCCCAAAGACCGACGAGTTTTCCTTTCACATCTACTTTTGCCAGATTTTCATCCGTCACCAGTCCAAGAAAAACCAACTCTGATTTGGCAGCTTTAGTCATATTGCCATCCCCTATGAATATGAAGTCTTGGTTCTCAACCAATTTCGCTTTGCCGACTTGCAAGGTTACTTTAGTGAAAAGTGAGCTTACCAAAGGAACTGTCTGGAAATAGCTGCCATTTACCGGTGCAGTCAGCCCAAGGTTTTTATAAAAATCAGCAAGATAGTTAGCTGCAATTTTCCCTTCTTCTGAACCAGTGTCACGGCCTTTCATGTCATCAGATGCCAGATAAGTCAGGTGTTTTGTTAAATCTTCTACCGTGATCGTATTTGCATACTTCACCTGAGCGGGAGTCTGAGAAAAAGCAGGTAAGGCCAATCCCACAGCCAGAGCACCACTTAGTATTAATCCTTTGTTCATGCAGTTTTTTATTTAGGGCCCTAAACTAGACAAAATTTTAACCCTTGGAAAAACCGTTTATATAGAAGGAAGGTTTTAGGGGAAATTATTCAGAATTAGCCAAGTCTTTTCCTCTAAGAAATAGTACCTTTGCGCTCGAAAAAACAGGATGATTTCAAACCCAAATACGTTCACTTCCTAAGCGTTCTTTATGCAGATCAATCTTTCTAATGCTGTCAAATTTGAGAGCAGACACAATGGCCCGACAGAGGCGGAAATCGCGGAGATGTTGGAGAAAATCGGCGCCTCTTCCCTTGAGGAATTAATCAACCAAACTGTACCTCAATCGATTCAGCTGGAGCGCCCATTGGACCTTCCCAAGGCAAAGTTGGAATCTGAGTTTTTGGCTGATTTCAAGAAATTGGCTTCCAAAAACAAGGTGTTCAAGTCGTTCATCGGATTGGGATATTATGACACGGTTGTACCGGGTGTTATCCTGAGAAATGTCCTGGAAAATCCGGGATGGTACACTGCATACACTCCTTACCAGGCAGAAATTGCTCAAGGCAGATTGGAAGCTTTGATCAATTTCCAGACTGTAGTCATGGAGTTGACAGGTATGGATCTTGCCAATGCCTCACTTTTGGACGAAGGTACAGCAGCAGCAGAAGCGATGAATATGCTTCACGCTGTTAAGCCAAAGGAAAAGAAAAATGCCAATAAATATTTTGTAGACGAAAAAGTTTTTCCTCAGACCAAGGCGGTCCTGATTACCAGAGCGGAGCCTATTGGGATTGAGTTGGTTTTTGGTTCACTGGCAAGTTTAGATTTGACAGATCCTGAATTGTTCGGGATGATGATCCAATACCCGAATTCAGACGGTGCTGTTTCTGATTATTCTGCGTTGGTGGCATCGGCTAAAGAAAACAAAGTTTCGACTGCATTTGCTTCGGATTTGTTGGCTTTGACTCTACTTACTTCCCCTGGAGAAATGGGAGCTGATGTCGTAATCGGATCAGCCCAGCGCTTTGGCGTTCCTATGGGCTACGGTGGGCCTCATGCAGGATTTTTTGCAACCAAAGATGATTACAAAAGACAAATTCCGGGAAGAATTATCGGAGTGTCAATAGACCGAGCTGGAAATAAGGCCTATCGAATGGCCCTTCAGACCCGTGAGCAGCACATTAAGCGTGAAAAAGCCACTTCAAATATCTGTACAGCTCAGGTGTTATTGAGTGTGATGGCCAGCTTTTATGCAGTTTATCACGGACCAACAGGATTGAAAAATATCGCTTTGAGAGCACATGGCTTGGCGAAATTGACTGCCCAGGCCTTGAAAAAAGTTGGGCTGAATGTGGCGGATCAGCACTTTTTTGACACGATCCAGATCAAGATGAGTGATGTGGCGAGAGAAAGAGTGAGGGGCTTGGCTCTCGGTTCCAAGATGAATTTCAGATACGAATCCGATTCTGTTTTTATCTCATTTGATGAGACCAAAACTCTGGAGGATGTCAAAACGATTGTTAACATTTTCGCAGCAGAAGAAGGAAAACACACGCTGGATCTAAATGAGCTGGTTGCAAATTTGGAACTGGATCTTCCTGAAAGCTTGAAAAGAAAGTCCGAATACCTCACTCATCCGGTTTTCAACAAGTATCACGCGGAACACGAAATGCTTCGATACATCAAGCGGTTGGAAAACAAGGATCTTTCCCTGGTTCATTCGATGATTTCCTTGGGTTCATGCACGATGAAGTTGAATGCGACTGCGGAAATGATCCCGGTTACCTGGCCTGAATTTGGTCAACTTCACCCGTTTGCTCCGATGGATCAGACATTGGGCTATCAGGAGCTTTTCAACAATTTGAGAACTTGGCTGACTGAAATCACCGGTTTTGCAGACACTTCCCTTCAGCCAAACTCTGGAGCTCAGGGAGAATACGCTGGTCTGATGGTTATCCGGGCATACCACATAAGTAGAAATGAAGGTCACCGAAACGTGTCTTTGATCCCAACTTCTGCGCACGGTACCAACCCCGCATCTGCTGTAATGGCAGGAATGAAAGTGGTTTTGGTAAAGTGTGATGAAAAAGGGAACATCGATATTGAAGACCTAAAAGCTAGAGCAGCCGAGCATGCGGATGATCTTTCTTGTTTGATGGTAACGTATCCTTCTACTCATGGTGTGTTTGAAGAAGCAATCCAAGAAATCTGCGCAATAATCCACCAATACGGCGGTCAGGTGTACATGGACGGCGCCAATATGAACGCCCAAGTGGGCTTGACTTCGCCGGGTAGAATCGGTGCGGACGTTTGTCACCTAAACTTGCACAAAACCTTCTGTATTCCTCACGGTGGAGGCGGACCTGGCATGGGACCGATATGTGTTGCAAGCCATTTAGCTCCTTTCCTTCCAGGAAACCCGTTGGTGAAAACAGGTGGCGAACATGCAGTTTCTTCCATCTCCTCAGCTCCTTATGGAAGCGCTAGCATTTTGCCGATTTCTTACGCATATATTGCGATGATGGGCGGAGACGGATTGACCAACGCTACCAAAATGGCGATCCTTAATGCTAACTATATCAAGGAAAGACTTAGCGGACATTTTCCGCTCCTTTATACCGGTTCTAAAGGTCGTGCAGCTCACGAGATGATTGTGGATTGCCGCTCTTTTAAAGAATTTGGTGTAGAAGTGGAGGATATTGCCAAGCGTTTGATGGATTATGGATATCATGCCCCAACTGTTTCCTTCCCTGTGGCTGGTACCCTTATGATTGAGCCGACTGAATCTGAAACCAAGGCAGAATTGGACAAATTCTGTGATGCTTTACTTTCAATCCGTGAAGAGATCCGGGAAATCGAAGAAGGCAAAGCTGATAAAGTTGAGAACGTATTGAAAAACGCACCTCACACCGCTGCGATGGTTCTTACAGGAGAGTGGACTATGCCTTATTCAAGAGAAAAAGCTGTGTTCCCGATTGCTAATGTGAAAGAAAATAAATTCTGGCCAAGCGTAAGAAGAATCGATTCAGCCTATGGTGACAGAAATCTGGTATGTAGCTGTATCCCTGTAGAAGAATATGCCAATGAAGCCGAATTGGCTTAATGATAATTGACCAAACAAAAAAGGCTGCCAATTGGCAGCCTTTTTTGTTTTATACGTTTACATGTCTTTCGGCATGGTATGAAGATCTGACCAAAGGCCCAGATTCGACGTACTTAATTCCCCGCTTCAATCCTTCTTCTCGGTATTCTGCAAAAAGGTCAGGATGGATAAATTCCGCTACCTCGATGTGCATTTTGGTAGGCTGAAGGTATTGGCCCAAGGTAAGTATATCACAACCATGCGCGGCTAGGTCATCCATCGCTTGATAGACTTCTTCTTTTTGTTCACCCAATCCCAGCATAATTCCGGTCTTGGTTCGTTTGCCAAATTCTTTGGTTAGTTTGATTTGCTCTAATGAGCGTTCGTATTTTGCCTGAGGTCGAACTCTTCGGTAAAGACTCCCGACAGTTTCCATATTATGGGAAACCACTTCCTGCCCTCCACTGATCATTCTATAAAGCGCATCCCAATTGGATTTGACATCGGGAATGAGCGTTTCGATAGTGGTTTCAGGGGAAAGTTCTTTAGTCTGCACTACGGTTTGAAACCAGATTTCAGCCCCGCGGTCTCTCAATTCATCGCGGTTTACCGAGGTGATTACGGCGTGCTTCACGCCCATCAGTTTAATTGCTTCGGCAACTCTTCTAGGCTCAT
>DATIAI010000416.1:0-7035 GCA_035458065.1 Algoriphagus sp.
AGTTTTGACTTTCTGATTTCTATTACGGCATCACTGACCGCTTTGATTGTCAATTCTTTAACGCCTTTTTCTTTTAAAACATCCTGAATCGCACCATATTCTACATGAAATTCAGGAGTTTTATTCAATCTGAAAGTCACCGAGCAGATGACATACTGATCTTTCAATTCATGTTTAAAGACACTTTCTCGGTAGCCAAATTTGCATTCCTCTGAGGAAAAGATTTCCACTTCTAAAGTGGATCGGTTTAAAGCTTCAAGACTCTCAAAGACTTCCTTGAACTCCAAACCATAAGCTCCTATATTCTGCATGGGAGAGGCGCCAACTGTGCCTGGAATCAAAGAAAGGTTTTCGATACCCGCCCAGTTTTTTTCAATGGCGAATGTCACCAGATCGTGCCATACCTCACCGGCTCCAACTTTTACCCAAATGTGATCCTTATTTTCCTGGACAAGTTGGATGCCTTTTAGTTCAACTTTCAGGACAAACCCATCAAAGTGCTGTGTCAATAAAATATTGCTTCCACCCCCCAAAACCAGCACTTTTTGATTGCGTTCTTTTGCCCAGATTAAAGCATTTTTCAGGCTTTCAATAGAATCAACAACGGTGAAAAATCGCGCTGTCTTGTCAAATCCAAATGTATTAAGTGACTTTAAAGAAATGTTTTCTTGTATATTCATGGGCTTTGGCTTGTCCTGCGAAATAAGCAAGATTTTGAGCCAATCCGAAATGTAACCCCAATCTGTCACCCTACTTCATGAAAGAAGTTCAGATCAACGGCGTCCGGGTACGACCCGGTCAATCCGTAAATATCGAATTGCCTATTGCCAAACTTCCCACCCATACCCTGATCGATTTGCCGATTTTTATCCGGTCTTCAAAGAATGAAGGCGCGGTTGTCCTGATCTCGGGAGGTATTCACGGGGATGAAATCAACGGAGTAGTCACCGCCAAAAAACTCCTTGAGGAATTTGATCAGGGTTTGGAACTGCTGAAAGGGACGTTGATCATTATTCCTTTGGTAAATATTTACGGGTTTTTGTCCAATAGCCGGACTTTTCCGGATGGGAGGGATCTGAACAGAAGCTTTCCCGGAAGCAAGAAAGGATCTCTAGCTTCCAGAATCGCCTACATCTTGAATGAAGAAATCATCCCGCAGATTGATTTTGGCATTGATTTTCATACCGGCGGCAGAATGCTGTCTAACCATCCGCAAATCCGTGTCGATTTTAAAGACAAGGTTGGCCTAGAATTGTCCAAAGCTTTTGGAACCCACTTTGTCGTCAATTCAAAACATATTGAGAAGACCTTTAGGAAAACTGCCTATATGGCCAAAAAGCATCTTTTAGTGTATGAAGGAGGGGAATCTATGCGCTTGGATAATTATGCGATTGAGGAAGGAATAGCCGGTACTAAAAGATTGCTACATCACCTCGATATGATCTATTCGCCCCTGCTACCACAGTCAACAATCATATTGAAAGAAAGTGAATGGACACGGGCCAAAGCCTCAGGGATTTTCTATTCCAGTGTTAGACTGGGAGCTCCAGTTAAAAAAGGACAGATCATTGCAATGATTTCCGATCCCTATGGCCAAGTGATAGTTTCCGTAAAATCCGCTACCAACGGTCACGTAATTGGACTAAACAACAATCCAGTTATTAATGTGGGGGATGCCATTATCCACATTGGAAAAGAGTAATTAAGGAAATTGACTAAGCTTTTCCTGAGACTTTTGGAATACTTCAATTAGCACCAAAAACACAAAAAGCACCAATAATTTGGTGCGTTTTGTGTTTTGATTAATTTCTTTTAGCTAAAGTAGTTTTTTAATCCTTCCAGTCTTTTGATTAACTCTCCCTCTACTTTTCTGTAATTCTTGGGATCTGAAAGCGGAGCACTAACTGAGAAATAATATTTAATCTTTGGTTCTGTTCCTGAAGGTCGTGCAGAGATTTTGCTGCCATCAGCCAAATAAAACTGCATCACATTTGACTTGTCCATATCCAGCTTTTCGACTTTTCCAGACTTCACATGAGTAATGGTTGAGTTTTTCACATCTACGATTCGGTCCACATCAATGCCGTTCATCTGAGTAGGCGGATTGGATCTAAATCCATTCATCAAGGCCTGAATTTGCTCAGCTCCGTCTTTTCCTTTTTTGGTAACAGAGATCAATGACTCTTTATAAAACCCAAATTTGGAATAAATCTCGGCCAATAAGTCCAAGGCACTCATTCCTTTTGTCTTGTAGTAGGCAATCAACTCTGCAAAAATCGCTGCTGCGCTCACAGCGTCTTTATCTCTTACAAAGTCACCTACCAAGTAACCATAGGATTCTTCTCCACCTCCGATAAATGTTTCCTTTCCTTCCAATTGCAATATGATCGCTGCAATATTTTTGAAACCTGTCAAAACATTAAAGCATTTCACCCCGAATCCGGCAGCAATGGTATTGATCAATTCTGTGGTCACAATTGTATTGACCATAAACTGGTTTCCATCCAATTTTCCTGCTTCTTTCCATTTGTTTAGCAGGTAATAACTGATCATCGCTCCGGTCTGATTCCCGTTCAGCAATTCATATTCTCCTTTTTCGTTAGGAACCACTGCCGCATAGCGGTCGCCATCAGGATCACAGGCAAGAACTACTTCAGCCTTGACTTTTTTGCCCAATTCCACAGCCATTGTCAAGGCTTCAGCTTCCTCGGGATTAGGATAAATGACCGTAGGGAAATTGCCATCCGGCTCGGCTTGTTCTTTTACAATATGGACATTATCAAAGCCGTAAGCTTTCAAAGCTGCCGGTACCATTTTGCCAGAAGCACCATGTATCGGCGAGAACACGATAGGCATTGATTTTTGTGCCTGGATTGCATCAGGAGATAGGCTCAATCCTTTGACCAAGTCCAAATAAATCTTGTCAAAGTCTTCTTCGATATACTGGAACAAATCGTCGTTTTTGTCCCAATTCACCTGGTCGAAAGAAGTGATTTTTTGCACTTCCTTGATGATGTTGGTGTCGTGGGGAGCGACTACCTGCGCTCCATCCTCCCAATAGGCTTTGTAGCCGTTGTATTCTTTTGGATTATGCGATGCCGTGATCATGACGCCGCTTTTGCAACCGTAATGTCTCACTGCGAAAGAAAGCATAGGGGTTGGTCTCATTTCCTTGAAGTATAGTACTTTGATTCCATTTGCAGTAAAAACATCTGCCGTAGTTTTTGCAAAAAGGGTATTGTTGATTCGGCAGTCGTGTGTGATGGCCACTTTTATTTCCTGATCGGGAAAGCATTTCAACAAGTAATTAGCCAAGCCCTGGGTTGCCATTCCAATCGTGTAGACATTCATTCTATTGGTGCCTACACCCATCAGGCCTCTCAAGCCGCCTGTACCAAATTCCAGATCCTGATAGAATGAATCCACCAATTCTGTAGGATTGTCAGCAATTAATTTTTTGATTGATGCTTTGGTTTCAGCATCCACATTTCCATCCAGCCAGCTTTGCGCTTTGCTCAGGATTGCAGGGTCGATTAAACTCATTTCTGTTAAAAATTTCAGTGTGGTTCTAAGTTATAGAAAATGTCAAAATATGCCAGCCTGCCCAATTAAATGATGGAAAACAATTTCGGTTTGGGAAATTCCCCGGGTTTTGTTTTGGACCTATTTTTATATGGATAGAGAACAGTTATTTTACCTTTGGAATCGCTCTTAACCCGGAAAATATGCCATTTCGATTTCCCCTTTTGATAGCGCTATTGTTGATGTCCTCTTGGTGGATTAAGGGCACATATTTTGAAAATCGGGTCGTTTTGCAACCTGTTCCTTTTGATCATGCAAGCTTTCCAGATGAAAAGATTTCTGTCAGAGAATCCACTGTCGACCTGCAGATCTCAGTGGGCCATAAGATTTTTGTTTTTGGAAAAGCAAAAGGAACCTTGGACAAAGTAAAAGTCGGAATGCATGTTTTGCCTTTTTCACAGGTTCCCGGAGCTCAGGGTAATGAAAGCACATTTACCAAAGTGAGTTGGAAAAAGCTCAAGGATGGCTCTATTCAAATTCAATCTTCCTATAATCCTTGGCCGATGGGTTTGACCTGGACAGTTTTAGCAAATGGCGAATTGAAAATGGAAGTCTCCTCCCTACCGCAAAATTATGCAAACGAAGGCTGGTTAGGTTTAGGTTTTAATTACCCGGATCACCAGCTGATGCAGGTTTCCTGGAAAGGAGGTAAGCCTCTATCACCTGATGGGCAAGGACATTGGAAAAATCAAAACTTTATCCCATTGGCAGAAACTGGACAAGAAATTAAAAATTCGCCAGATAGTTTATTCCAACAGATACAATCCCTGAAGCTGGAATTTGAATCGATGATGGTGGAAGTTCGGACGGAAAATCAAGGCGTACATTTTGGCCTTAGACAAGTTGAAAATCAGACTTCCAATTATCCGAAAATCAGTTCTGATTTGGTTTTTTTTATTAAACATGCCTTTGATAAGACCGATCATTTACCTCAAACTACCTCCGAGAATAAATTGGTGAATAATTCCCTTTCTTTAAATCCTCTTGTTCTTTGGTTTCATTTTCAATAAGTTCAGCAATCACTTACTTAGCTTACTATGAGATCAATTTTCTTTTTTATCCTATTTTCCCTCTGTTCGGAGGGGTTTTCACAAACAATTCTAAAAACACCCTGGACTGATTTGGTTACACACGAAGCACCTCTCCCCGAATATCCGCGCCCACAACTCGTCCGAGGCGCTTGGCAAAACCTTAACGGCCAATGGGATTTTGCAATTTTGCCAAAGGGCAGTAGCCCCGAAGCAGGTTTTGCAGGCAAAATTACAGTCCCATTTGCCGTTGAATCTTATTTATCCGGAGTCCAGAAGACTGTCGGACCCGAAAATGAACTTTGGTATGAGCGTGCATTCGATCTGGGCTTAGACCGTAAAGGAAAGCGCATTTTGATTCATTTTGGAGCCGTGGATTGGGAAGCAGAAGTGTGGGTTAATGACAAGCAAGTCGGAAAGCATCAGGGTGGATTTGACGGATTCAGCTTTGATATCACAGACCATCTTGTGAATGGAAAATCCCAAAAAATCCGCGTTCGAGTCTGGGATCCGAGTGATTCTGGGCCACAGCCACGGGGCAAGCAAGTCAAAAAGCCCGAAGGAATTTGGTACACCCCTGTAACAGGAATCTGGCAGACAGTTTGGCTTGAAACTGTGCCGGAATCGCATATTTCCTCTATCCATTCCGTGACGGATTGGGAAAATTCTGTACAAGCTTTTTATCCTGAAATCAGCAATCCAATGGATGGGCAGGAAGTGGAAGTAAGTTTATTGGAGGCGGGTAAAGTAGTTGCTTCCTTCAAAGCTCAGGCTAATAAACCGGCTCCTCTGAAAATATCGAATCCCAAAACTTGGTCACCGGATTCTCCCTTTCTTTATGATGTTTCTATCAAACTGTTTCAGGGGAAAAAACTGATTGAGGAAGTAAAATCCTATGCAGCATACCGCGATATCAGAATGGCAAAAACATCAGACGGTCATCAGCGGATGTTACTTAACGGAGAACCGCTTTTCCAATACGGTCCTTTGGATCAGGGTTGGTGGCCTGATGGATTATATACTGCGCCCACTGATGAAGCCTTGCTTTTCGATATCGAAAAGACTAAGGAAATGGGTTTCAACATGATCAGAAAGCATGTGAAAGTTGAACCGGCACGCTGGTATTATCATGCGGATAAACTGGGAATTTTGGTTTGGCAAGACATGCCAAGCGGGGATATGGGCAATCGCTGGGAAGTTCGTCCTGGGATCATCCGGGAAGGAATGTACAAGGCTAGAACTCCAGAATCAGAGGAAATATTCAAAACTGAGTGGAAAGCAATCATTAACCAGTTCAAATTTTTCCCCTCAATCATAGTATGGGTTCCATTCAATGAAGCTTGGGGGCAATTTAAAACGTCTGAAATTGTCGATTTCACCAAGGATCAGGATGCAAGCAGATTGGTAAACAGTGCCAGTGGTGGAAATTTTGAAATGGAAGGAACAGAAATCGTAGGCGATATCATGGATCTTCACAATTATCCAGATCCAGTAATGCCGGATCCTGCCATTTTCGGAGCAAACTCCATTTTGGTTTTAGGGGAATATGGAGGCTTGGGCTTGCCCTTGGAAGGACATACTTGGCAGTTGAAAGATAACTGGGGATATCAGAGCTTTTCAACCAAAGAAGAATTGAAAGCACGCTACTCCATTTTGGTGGAAGATTTAGCTGAGTTGATCCCAAAAGGACTGGCAGCGGCGATTTATACCCAAACTACTGATGTGGAAGTAGAGACGAACGGCTTAATGACCTACGACCGGAAAGTGATAAAGATCGCAACAGAAGACTTGAAAAAGCTCCACGAGAAATTGTATAAGTGATTTTCTTTTCACCAAAATGGGAGTTGTTAGTTGTTGATTCCTGCTTTTAGCAATTCAGCGGTACCAACTCCCAATTTTTTCATAAGTGCCATTACATCGGCCTGTTTCAGCTTGGTTGCACGGAGTTGAGCTTTTTCAAATATCGCCAGACTGCCTTCCCAAACATTCGGGGCAGAGGGGATAAACACCACAACTTCCTCGTTTGGCAAAACTTCCACCTGAAATCCGATTTGCCAACCATCTCCCGGCACCAGCACCACCGGAAATTCCTTTTCAGAGATGTTTCCTACTTTGGTTTCCATGGTGGATTTCATCAACTGATAGCCAGGAAAAAGGTCAAGTAGATTATTTTCCAGCCAATTGATCATTGCCTTGCCCATTCCTTTTCCGGCAACCCATCCTGCTAAATAACAGATGAGCAAGAGGATCATTAGGGATATGATCAAAGCTAAAAAAGGAAACTCCAGATGGACCTGTTCCCGAATTGTTTCCGCTACTGGTTTTACTGTTGACAAGGCCTTTGCAAATAAAAGGACAATAATTACTATCGGAAGGAGAAAGAAAATTCCACCCTTCACTGTTTGGCTGACGATGTTGAAAAGCG
>DATIAI010000417.1:0-3689 GCA_035458065.1 Algoriphagus sp.
ATCATTACCACTAATGTGCCTCAAAACCTTACTCCTACAAACCTTGAAAAGCCTCCGGGGAAGGGAATGCTGGAGGATTTCATTCCTTATTATTTTCATGACCGGAGTGGGTGGCAGACAGGTTCTGGAAGTCAAGGCTCAGCAGGACCAAACTATCCAAAAGCGAATCCATCTTCAGGACAGCACAGAATTGGTCTTTATTCCTGGGGGTGAGTTTGTGATGGGAAGTGACTATGAAGAATTGGAAAAAATCTGGAAAAAATTGAGCTGGAATCCCGAGGAGCTCACTTTTACCCAAACTGAGCGACCTGCCCATCGGGTCAGATTGGATGGATTTTGGGTGTACAGCACTTTGGTAACCGTAAAGCAATACCGTGATTTTGCACAATCGAAAAAGCTGCAATTTCCGGAATCTCCATCCTATGGCTGGATGGATGAAAATCCCATCGTGAACATTACCTGGAATGAAGCAGCCTATTACTGCCAATGCCAAGCTGGAAGACTGCCCACAGAAGCCGAATGGGAGTATGCCGCGCGTGCCGGAAAAACCGGCTTGGAAGGAAACTCCCGAACCATTTTTGTCTGGGGAGACAGTTTACCCATTTCCCAGGTGGGAAACCTTGCCGACCAGACTTTTTTGGATTCCCGCTACTACGACCACGATAATTTTCATGCATTCGACGGCTACATCGACGGTTTTGCAACTGCTTCCCCGGTAAAAGCTTTCCCTCCCAACCCGCATGGATTATACGACATGGCCGGGAATGTCCTGGAATGGTGCTCTGACTGGTACAGTGACAGCTATCCGACAGATTCCCTGTCAATCAATCCCACCGGACCCGAGTCAGGTACTCAAAAAGTATTGCGGGGAGGAGCATTTGACACCACACCTACCATCACACGGATTGCGCGACGACTCGGAAATTTCCCCGATATCCGAAACGAGGAAAAAGGATTTCGCTGCGTAGTAGATTCAAAAATCCAGGATTCCAAAGGGAAGGATTTCTGATTTCCAAATACCTCATTTCAGAAGAGGTGTTTGTTTAACAATATCCAGTGAATATCGATTTCTCCCATCCATTTTGAGGAATCCCGTTCAGCCATTTGAAGAAAT
Source organism: Algoriphagus sp. (assembly GCA_035458065.1). GTDB lineage: Bacteria > Bacteroidota > Bacteroidia > Cytophagales > Cyclobacteriaceae > Algoriphagus. The sequence goes on from DATIAI010000417.1 coordinate 1,115, forward strand.
TCCATTTTTCCAGATGCTCATAAAGGATAGATTAGTGCTAAAGGAAAAACCTAATTCTATGAATTGAGTTTACTTGAAATGACTTTGATCTGAACCATATTGAATTTTCGATTTATTGGAATCGGGTCGACCAATTTAATTTTCCAAAAACCAACCAAATCCATTCAGATATGATTTGATTTTTTGCTTCAAGGCATCAAATTTTTTTACTGGATGGGATAAATTTTTAACTAATACACTATGTCTGAACAAAATGGAGTGATGATGCAATTTTTCCACTGGTACACCCCAAATGACGGGAATCTTTGGAACCAGTTAGCCGAAAGTGCTCAATACCTTGCTGAAGTTGGAATTACTAGCCTTTGGCTGCCTCCTGCCTACAAAGGAGCAAACGGTGGATATGACACCGGATATGGGGTCTATGATCTTTTTGACCTGGGTGAATTTGATCAAAAAGGATCTGTGCGAACCAAATACGGTACACGGGATGAATACCTCAATGCAATCAAAGCTGCACAATCCAATGGGATCCAAGTCTATGCAGACATCGTTTTCAACCATAAAATGGGTGCGGATCATGAAGAAAAGTTTTTAGCCACTCCTTTCAATCCAGAGAATCACAGCGAACCCATCGGTGAAAAGCAGGAGATCATGGCATGGACTCATTTTACTTTTCCCGGTAGAAATGGCAAATATTCCGAGCTCCAATGGCATTGGTGGCATTTTTCGGCTACCGATCTGAATACTTACAATCATGATATGAAGGCAGTGTTTCTATTTGATGGTAAATCATTTGGAGAAGAAGACCCCGCGGAAGGAAATGTCGATTATTTGATGGGATGCAACGTAGACACGCAAAATCCTGATGTCAGGACTGAACTTATCTATTGGGGAGAATGGTATCTGGAAACTACCGGAATCGATGGGTTTCGTATCGATGCAATGAAGCACCTCGAATTTGACTTCATGCTGGAATGGATCCGCCATATGCGAACCAAAACCCAAAAAAACCTTTTTGCTGTAGGTGAGTATTGGACAGGACACAGCGAAGCAATTGCTCAATTCATCCAAAAGACGGATGGCAATATGATGCTGTTTGATGTCAATCTCCATTATAATTTTGCGAGAGCAAGCAAGCAGGGTTCATCATTTGATCTCCGGACAATTTTTGATAATACCATGGTTCAGGGGCACCCGAATCTCGCTGTCACTTTTGTAAGTAATCATGACACCCAACCCCTTCAGGATTTGGAGTCAGTTGTAGAAAAATGGTTTAAACCATTGGCCTATGCCCTGATTTTATTGAGAAAATCAGGTTATCCCTGTGTTTTTGCGGCAGATTATTTTGGCGCTCATTACACTGATAAAGGAAAAGACGGACAGGATTATGAAATCTGGATGGACAGGCATCAAGACCTCTTAAATGGATTTTTGTATGCGCGAAAAACTTTTTGCTACGGTCCCCAATATGACTATTTGGACCATCCCACATGCATCGGTTGGACAAGGGCAAGCAATGAAAGAAATCCAACGGGAATGGCCGTAATTCTCAGTACTGGAGATTCTGGGATAAAACACATGGAGACCGGCTCTCCCAACACGAAATATTATGACCTGACCGGTCATATTCAGGATGAAATATTCACCAATGAATCAGGTTGGGGGGAATTTAGATGCAATGCGGGGTCCGTTTCAGTCTGGGTGCCGAGATAAGATTTAGCGTAATTCCATTAATTTTAGATTAAGCAAGAAGCTTAATTTCAGGAAATAATAAAATTAAGTGGGTTATGAAACCGAAGAAGATCTGGGCAAACTTAGGTGTAGAAAACATCAACAGAACGAAAGAATTTTACCTGGCATTAGGATTCAAACTAAATGGCAATCCCAGTCCGGATTTGGTCAGCTTCTTTTTTGGAGACGATGAGTTTGTGATTCATTTTTTTGAAAATGAAAAATTGAAACCAGCTCTTGAAGGAGAATTATCTGATTTAAAGCGGGGGAATGAAGTAATTTTTTCCCTATCCGCCGAAAACAAAGACCAATATGATTATTGGGTAGATGAAATAGAAAAAGCAGGCGGAAAAATTTTCTTCGACTCCAACAGAGACCGGAAAGAATTTTATGATAAAAACGGATATTTCGTTTGTGTATTTGCAGACCCAGACGGTCACAAATTCAATCTTTTATACTGCGAAAATATGTAAAGAATTAGGTGCCAATTGCCAAGTTGATTATTCATTGTTCCAGAAATACTATTCACATGAAACTCAACCTCCCTTCAGACTGCGGTAACTCCCCAAAAAAGAAACTGATCGCCGAACTCACCGCATTGTTTGCCGAGTATGCCATCACTCAGGCGATGGAATTTATGGCTGAGGATATGGTTTGGACTTTGGTTGGGGACCATCCTATCTATGGGAAAGAGAATTTCGCAGCTGCCCTCCAAGAAATGAGCCATACCAAAGCTACAGAACTGACGATTCACCAAATTATCACCCACGGAAAAGAAGCAGCTGTAAGTGGGGAAATGGTGATGGACGACGGAAAAACCTACGGATTTTCGGACTTTTATACA
>DATIAI010000418.1:0-5924 GCA_035458065.1 Algoriphagus sp.
AATTGAGAATTTGGCAAAGGAATCCAAATCCACTTGGTGGAAGGAAAACAAATCCCGATTCATTAAGTGAATATTGTCGTAGACACAAACATTATTTTTAGCGCAATCCTTAACCCGAACGGAAAAATCAGCGATTTGCTCCTTGACCCAGCCGGCCACTTTACCTTTTTCGCCCCAGATTTTTTGTTAACTGAATTGGATAGACATCATCAAAAATTGATTTCCATTTCTAAATTTTCTTAAGAGGATATTTCTTTTTTAAAAAAGCTGGTTATCGCCAAATTAGTTTTGGTTGATCTGGAAACCATTGATCAAGATACCTGGAGAAAAGCCATAGAATTGGTAGAGCAGATCGATGAGTTTGATGCCCCGTTTGTCGCATTAAGCCTAAAAATGAACACTTATCTCTGGACAGGTGACAAAAAATTGAAAAATGGACTCCTGCTTTTGGGTTTTGATCAGGTGATTGATACAGATCTTCTTTTGAAATTCAGAGATGCTTTAGAATAGTCAGCTTAATTACAAAAGCTAAATGAACACTCAAACTCCTTCCCTCAAAACAGAAATCCTTGCCGGGATCTCCACCTTTTTGGCCTGTTTTTACATCATTATTGTCAATCCGGCTATTCTTTCTCAGGCAGGGATGCCCTTTTCGGCGGTCTTGACAGCCACTGTTTTGGTGTCTGCATTCGGAAGTTTGATGATGGGAATTTATGCCAAAAATCCCATCGTAGTCGCTCCGGGCATGGGCATCAATGCTTTTTTCACTTACACCGCAGTCAAAGGTTTTGGACTCAGCTTTGAGGAAGCCTTGGGCGCGGTTTTTTGGTCGGGAGTGATTTTCTTGATACTCTCAGTTTTCAAGACTCGCGAAAAGATCATTCAGGCGATTCCCGATGCCATCCGGCATGCAGTATCAGCGGGCATTGGTCTTTTCATCTGCTTCATCGGATTTCAAAATGCGCATTTCATCGTCGACAATCCCGCCACCTTGGTCGGAATGGCGATGTTCAAAGATCCGGTGACCTTGACCTTTCTTGCCGGTTTGCTTTTCACGGGAGGCTTGCTGGTTCGGAAAGTTTCCGGTGCGATAATTTATGGGATTCTCTTCACCACGGCTTTGGCCTGGCCGATCGGCAGGTGGTGGGGGGACGCGGCAGCGATCAACTTTGGGGCTTCTACCCTGGTCAATTATACCGGGCTTTTTGCCTGGCCGGATTTCAGTCTGGTGGGCAAAGCCGATATTTTAGGTTCACTTCGCTATGCTTATCTACCGGTAATATTCGTCTTCACTTTCACGATTTTGTTTGATGGCATTTCCACTTTTGTAGGATTGGCGGAGGCATCTGGCCTCAAGGATCCTGATGGAAGTCCTCAGAATATGCGGAAATCTTTGCTCACCGATTCTGTTGCGACGCTTTTCGCAGGCTTGGTGGGTAGCAGTTCGGGGACAGCATACATTGAGTCTGCGGTGGGAATCGAAGAAGGTGGAAGAACCGGTACCACAGCGATCACAGCCGGACTGCTCTTTTTGCCATTTATGTTTTTTTCACCGGTCCTGTCGGTGATTCCTTCCATTGCCAGCTCGATTGCTTTGGTTTTGGTGGGTTCGTTTATGGTCATTCCGCTGACCAAAATCAATTGGTCCAATCTTGAGGAATCCATTCCATCATTTCTCACCATTGTATTAATTCCTTTCACGTACAGCTTATCAGTTGGTATTTCTTTCGGCTTTATCAGCTGGACAGTTTTGAAATTGATTACCGGGAAAACTACTGAAATCAACCCCATCTTAGCCGTCATCAGCGTACTTTCACTTTTCTTCTTATGGCTATGAAAAAATTGATTTTCCTTCTTCTGTGCTTTTTTTCTCTGAACCTCCAAGCCCAACGAATTGCCATAATGGGCGCTTTAGATCAGGAAATTGCGATTTTGCTTGACTCGATGAAGTCATCCAAAAAGGTGAGTCGGGGAGGAATTGACTTTTATATCGGGAAATTGAAAGGGAAAAAAGTAGTCCTTCTCAAAGCTGGAGTGGGCAAAGTCAACGCATCCTACAGCACAGCGATTTTGACTGAAAACTTCAGTCCTTCTGTCCTGATTTTCACCGGAGTCGCAGGCGGGTTGCACCCGGATGCTTTGCCAGGAGATATTGTGATCGGAGAAAAACTCGTTCAATTTGACTTTGGGCAAATGGATTCCACCGGGTTCAAAGTTTCTCCTTTTCGAAAATTGAACGGTGGAAGACATGAGGAACTCTATGTGGAGGCAAATCGGGATTTGGTAGAGAAAAGTACCCTGGTCGCCAAAAAAATTGAGTTTGTTCCGATTTCCAATCGCACCCCCAAAGTCTTTTCTGGAGTGATTGCTACCGGGGATATTTTCGTCAGCAACGATGAAAAAGCAGCTTGGCTTTACGAGGAGTTTGATGCCTTGGCCACCGAAATGGAAGGTGCGGCAATTGCCCACATTTGCCGCACCTTGGGAATTCCCTTTGTCATCATCCGCAGCTGCAGCGACAATGCCAACAATCACGCTCGGGTGAATTTCAACCAGTTTGTCGGGCCAGCTTCGGTCAATTCTGGCAGATTGGTGTTGGGGATTTTGGAGGAAATGTGATATAGCTTCGACACCGCTCAGCCTGACAATGTTGTCACCCTGAGCGGAGTCGAAGGGTATTTCAACGGACTACTTCAAAATCTCCCTGGAAATCACCAGTTTCTGAATCTCCGAAGTGCCCTCACCAATGGTGCAAAGTTTGGAATCTCGATAGAATTTTTCCACCGGATAATCCTTGGTAAAGCCATAACCCCCAAAAATCTGGACCGCTTCGTTGGAAATGGAGACAGCTGCTTCAGAGGCAAAATACTTGGCTTGCGCACCGGCTAGGGTTACTTTTTGGCCCCGATTTTTTAAATCCGCTGCTTTGAAAGTCAGTAATTTCGCTGCTTCCAATTGCGTAGCCATATCGGCGAGCTTAAAGGAAATTCCCTGAAAACTGGAAATCGGTTTGTTGAATTGCTGACGCTCCTTGGAATATTGAATGGAAGCCTCCAAAGCTCCTTCAGCAATGCCAAGCGAAAGTGCCGCGATGGAAATTCTTCCCCCATCCAGGATCTTCATAGATTGAATAAATCCTTCTCCGACTTTACCCAAAATCTGGCTTTCGTGGACTTTGCAGTCTTCAAAAATCATCTCCGCTGTTTCAGAAGCCCGCATACCCAGCTTATCTTCTTTTCTTCCGCCCTTGAATCCCGGAGTGCCTTTTTCGATAATGAAAGCAGTCATTCCATGACTGTTACCAACCTCTCCGGTTCGGGCAATCACTACCGCTACGTCCCCGGAAACTCCATGAGTAATGAAATTTTTTGCTCCATTGAGGATATAATATTCCCCATCCTTATTTGCAAAAGTTCTCATGTTTCCGGAATCTGAGCCCGTATTTGGCTCAGTTAATCCCCAGGCTCCAAGCCATTCGCAGGTAGCAAGCTTTGGTAAATATTTGCGTTTTTGGTCCTCATTCCCAAACATCAGGATATGTCCGGAGCAAAGGGAATTGTGCGCGGCCATCGATAGGCCAACGGATGGATCGAGCTTGGAAAGTTCGAGGATGGCAGTCACATATTCGTTGTAACCAAAGCCGGAACCTCCATATTCTGTTGGAATCAGCACCCCCATCAAACCGAGTTCTCCCAGTTTTTTGAAGACATCGATTGGGAAAAAGGACTTGTCATCCCAGTCCTTGCGGAATGGTGTGATCTCTTTGGCCCCGAAACTACGGACCATCTCAGCAATCATTTGCTGGTTCTCGTTGAGAGTAAAATCAAACATCGGTTAATTTGGGTTTATAGCTATACTAACCCCAAGATTAGAAATAGGTTTTGCTTCTCCAAAATTGGAATGGTCTGTGGGCAGGTGGAAAAGCTTTCAAAATTTGGGTTAATCTTATCCAAAGAAGCATTAGACTCGGATAATTGGGCAGAATAAGATTCTGTCCTAAATCACAGTAACCCTTACTTTTTTCTCCTTCAATTTCATGTTGTTGACTTTAGGCAGGAGGTTTTCCAGAGCCGCTGTTTTCACTCCCACAAAAGCACAATCCGTCTTCAGTTCAATTACTCCCAAGTCGTCTTTGGATAGATTTCCCTGTTTGAAAAACAGTCCGGCGACATCGCCTTTTGAGATTTTGTCTTTTCGCCCTCCGGACACAAACAGGGTACTCCATTCCGAAGGACCTGGAAGTGAAGATTTTGTCAGTTTTTCGACAGGCAGATTACCGATAAATTCCGGCAGAGGATCCTTCTCGTAATGGAGGACAAAGGCCGTTCCGTCACTGTTCATCCGGGCTGTTCGGCCATTTCGGTGGATGAATTCCTCAGCTCTGAGCGGGAGATGATAGTGGATGATAAACTTGATCTCGGGTACATCGATTCCTCTGGCTGCAAGATCAGTAGCCAGGAGGATTTGATGGGTCCCGTTTCTGAATTTGATCAGGGATCGTTCCCGGTCGGTTTGCTCCATTCCTCCGGAAAAAACGCCATGTGAAATCCCATTTTCCTCAAGGCAGTCGCTTACCCGCTGAATTGAGTCCTTAAAATTGCAGAAGATGATCCCATTTTGACTACCCAAATGAGCAATCAAATCCACGAGCGTTTCCAGTTTGTCTTTGGTTGGGGAGAGGACCTTTTTGATCTGCAATTGGGAGATTTTCTCTTCCAAAAAATCAATTGTGACTGGGGACTTCAATTCGACAAACCGCGGAATTTCAACCCCTAGAGTCGCCGAAGTCAAGAGCATTTTTTTGACCTTGGGAAGCAAGTGGAGGATATCTTTCATCTCGCTTTCGAAACCTATTTCGAGGGATTTGTCAAATTCATCGAGAACTAGTGTCTGAATGAAATCCGTTTCAAATGCCTCCCTTCTCAGATGATCCGCCACTCTTCCGGGTGTGCCTACAAGGACTGCAGGGCGGTGTTTGATTTCGATTCGATCTTTGGAACCGGCACGTCCTCCATAGACCGCATTTACTTTATAGCCTGTCCCCATTTCCCGCATCACCTGCTCGATTTGGATTGCCAATTCTCTGGAAGGGACGATGATCACGAGTTGAATTTCTTCGCAGGTCACATCAAGCTGCTGGATCAGTGGAAGAAGAAAAGCCAGAGTTTTTCCCGTGCCTGTCGGTGAAAGTAAAATAACCTCATCCGATGATTCAATGGCCTTTTGCGCAGCGAGCTGCATGGGATTCAATTGCGCAATTCCGAGTTTCGAAAGGATTTCTGCTTGGCTTTTTTGAGGGGTAGACATGGCGCAAAGGTAGGTTTTTGGAAATTGAAAGCGGTTGCACCGCTCAGTACTATTCAAGAATAATATTGGACATCGAATTTCGAATTCAGAAAATTTAAAATGGCCGATACCCCATCCAATCGATCTGCAATTCAAACCGCTCGGTGGGTTTTTCCAATGATTTTGGATTAGTCTCCACTGACCAGTTGTCAGTATGCCAGAAGTTCATGCGATACTTGGAAGGATGCTGAGGAATCCCTCGTTCTCCCTTATAATCCCAAAGCACCACCGTGTCAGCGGTAGTCGGATGAAGCATCCACCATCGGATTCGATCCGGATGCCAGTCAAAGCCGTAAGTGTGAAATTGAGAAGAAGCGTCGAATCCTTCAATTGGCTCCAGCTTTTCAGGGAGGTTTTCCGCTCCAGAAAGCTGCGTCCTTTTCTTCAGGTGATCTTCCCGTTCTTCTGTAGTGTAGATGATTCCTTTTGCCAGATTAATTGTCCGCCCGACTCGGCGCAACTTCCCGGATTCTCCTGTCCAAGTGCCCATATAAATCACTTCCGGGTCAGCGGGTAGCCATTCGAAGTCAATTTCACTTAGCCCTAATTCTTCATCATTGTGATAAGTGAAGTAGCCT
>DATIAI010000419.1:0-9457 GCA_035458065.1 Algoriphagus sp.
ATACAGACCCAGCCAACTCCAAATTTGGGATCAGCAATTTCACAATCCATCGGGCGAAGTTACACCAAGTATTGTTGGCACAGCTCAATCCTAAAAATGTCATTACTGGAAAGCGTTCGGTGGACATTGAGGTGGATACAGAAGGAACATTGGTTCGGTTTGAGGATGGAAGTCAGATCCAATCCAAATACTTGATCGTGGCAGAAGGGATTCATTCTCCGATACGAAACAAACTAATACCGTCCATTAAAATCCGTTATTCAGGTTATACCTGCTGGAGGGGAGTCATGGATAATTCTGAGCTGAACATTGAAGAAACCTCAGAGACTTGGGGTAAAAATGGAAGGTTTGGAGTTACGCCTTTGGCAAAAAATCAGGTGTACTGGTATGCCTGCATCAATGCTCCCGGGCTGAATTCCTCCCTAAAAAACTTCACCAAGGCGGATTTGGAAAGAAAGTTTAAAGACTTTCATTTCCCTATTCCTCAAGTCTTGGCGGGTACAAAACCAGATCAGATTATTTGGAACGACATCATCGATCTAGAACCCTTGCCAAAATTTGCCTTTGGAAACACGGTTTTGATCGGAGATGCCGCTCATGCGACTACACCAAATATGGGACAGGGAGCTTGCATGGCAATCGAGGATGCAGCGATTTTAGCGAGTTGTCTGGAGAAAAATCCTGACCCGATTCTGGCGTTCGGGGAATTTGAAAAGAGAAGGATTTCCAGGACTCAAAAGATTGTAAAAGATTCCCGTCAGCTGGGTGTCATCGCCCAATTGGAAAATCCTTTTTTAATGGGTTTTAGGAATTCTTTTTTTAGAATGATCCCCAAAAAAATGACACAAAAACAATTAGAAACCCTCTATCAAGTCGATCTTTCCTGAATGTAAATAAGAAAAACGAAGCCCAAAGGTGGAGTATTGATCTTTAACATTTTTGAAATTACTCTACTGTTCTGATCAGTATTTGCTTGAAATTCAATCTTATTTTCAACCCAAATTTATTTTAGCTTGGCAGTCTAGGCTTACGAAGCTAATTTCCGCCCTGATTCATTAGCTATTTTAAATTATGTTCTCAAACCGCAAATCGACTTGGATGGGAATGGCCTTGATTTTTTCGGCCGTCTCCGTGCAAGCACAGACCCAGCTCAAGCTGGCCTCCTTCGAAAACAACAATGGAAGCTGGATTGAAGTCGCAAAGGTTTGGGCTGATCCCCTTCAGTCCAGCCACGAGCTATTTTCCGAAGGAAAAGGAAGCATTATCCTCAACGCTCCTACAAAGAAAAAACCTGGAGTAGACATCGTCTCTACAGAAAAATTCGGTGACGCCGAAGTCACTTTGGTGTATATGATGGCTCCCGGATCCAACTCCGGCATGTATTTACAGGGACAGTACGAAGTTCAGCTTTTAGATAGCTGGGCGAAAACCCAGGTCAAAGCCGGAGACAACGGCGGAATCTACGAGCGTTGGGACGAGTCCAAGCCGGATGGCCAAAAAGGCTACCAAGGCTACGCCCCGCGTTTGAATGCCAGCAAAGCTCCCGGAGTTTGGCAAACCTTGAAGGTGTATTTCAAAGCTCCGAGATTTTCTCCTTCAGGTGAAAAAATCGAAAATGCGCGGATTGTATCTGCAACTTTGAACGGCGTGACTATCCACGAAGATGTTGAGCTTTTCGGTCCTACCCGCGGCGCAATGGCTGGGGGTGAAGTGGCTGAAGGTCCAATTCGGATCCAGGGTGACCATGGACCGATTGCAATCCAGTCTCTGGAGGTTAAACCTTACGATACTCCTGCTCCGGAATTCAGCAGCATTTCTTATCAGGTATTCCCGGGTTCTTATACAGAGCTTCCTGTGGAAAACACCTTGAAAGCTTCGTCTGTAGGCAAAATCAAATCATTTGATGAGTTTGCAGCAGGACTTACTTCGTCCTCCCTGAGCAAATTTGAAGGCACGATCTCAGTGAAGAAAGCAGGCAATTATACCTTTAGAATGTCAGTTCCCAATGGATTTGGAGCGATTCAGATAGGCAGTTCCACTGAACCGATTGTTTTGAAGGAAGGCAACGCTATAGCCGAAAAGTCTTTGCAGGCAGGAGAAACTCCTTATGTCATCTGGGTATCCAAACCGACTGACTGGACCGCGCAGGGATTTAGACTGACTGCCGTAGCGGATGGCATGTGGCAGCAAACCTACAGTGATCCTGCCGGTGCAGAGTTTTGGTCTACTGATCCGATCTTGGTGGACACTCGCGAGACTCCTGTTTTGAGGTCATTCATTGAGCTTCCAGGCCGCAAGAAGATTTCTCACGGGATTTCAGTTTCTTCCTCTGCCGGTGCCAACTTTTCTTATGATCTCAATTCCAATCAACTCCTCAGAGTATGGAGAGGTGGATTTTTGGATGCAACTCCTATGTGGGACAGCCGTGGCAACGGTGTTTCCAGACCGGTCGGTGTAGTCACAGAACTTAACCAAGGATCTCCTTTGCTTCACAACGCTGATTATAGTGTGGTAACCAAGGAATGGCAGGCCAAAGGCTACCAGATTTTGGGTGACGGTGCGGTGAGATTTTCTTCTAAGTCAAAAGATGGAAACGAACTGAAAGATCAGATCCAGGCGAAAGCAGACGGAAAAGGCATAGACCGGACTCTGGAACTTACCGGAAACACTGCTCCGATGTTGATCTGCGTAGCTCCCGGAAAGGTGTTGACAGAAGTATCCGACGATCTCTACTGGATTGAGGATTCAGGAATTTTCCTGAAAGTATCCGGCCAAAAGCCACAGGTAGGAGCGGAGGGAATCTTCCTGCCGATCACTACTACCTTGAATTATAGTATCCTGTTTTAATCCTGAATTGAAAGAAAAGATATGTTTCGATTGAATTTTAATTTGAAATCATTGACTCTTGGCGCACTTGCGCTTGGGATGAGCCTTTCTTTAGTTGCTCAGGAGTCACCAAAAGAAGAGGATTTCTTCAAAATCCTAAAAGTTCCAGCTCCTGAAGGCACCCTTCTGGAAGTTGGCGGATTGGCTATGCTTCCCAACGGAAACCTGGCCGTTTCTACCCGTCGCGGCGATGTGTTCATCGTAGCGAATCCTACTTCCCAAAGACCTTATTTCACCAAGTTCGCTTCCGGATTGCATGAAATTCTCGGATTGGCGTATCACGAAGGTTCGCTTTATATGGTTCAGCGTGGTGAATTGACCAAGTTAACCGATTTGAATTCCGATGGAAAAGCGGATTGGTACGAGACCGTCGCCAGCTGGCCTCTTTCTGCGCACTACCACGAGTACAGCTTTGGGCCCAAAATCACTTCCGATGGCTCTTTCCTAGTCACGACCAATGTTGCTTTTGGCGATCAGGAATGGTGGAGAGGTGAGAGCAAAGTACCGTTCAGAGGCTGGACGCTAAAGATCCATCCTGACGGTACAATCGAACCTTATGCGACTGGAATGAGATCTCCTGCAGGTCCGGGCATCTTGCACGGAGAGGTGTTTTATACCGAAAACCAAGGCGATTACATGGGTTCCGGTGGACTTTGGCATTTGGAAAAAGGAGATTTCTCCGGTCACCCGGCAGGACTTCGTTGGTCAGATTTGCCAAATTCTCCAATCAAAATGACTACTGCTCAGTTTGATGCGGTGGTAGATCCGATGAAAATCAAAGGTGCAAATGGCAACTTCATCAAACCTGAAAATGATGTCAATGCGTCTTTTATTACTTTGGCTGAAGCAGAAAAATCCCTGCCTGCGATCAAGCTTCCGGCAGTTTGGCTTCCTCATGGTGTCCATGGGATCTCCAACTCGGAGCCTATCATGATCCCGGACAACTTCTGGGGACCGTTTGGTGGACAGATTTTGGTCGGTGATCAGGGGCAAAGCAAGATCATGAGGATCATGCTGGAAAAAGTAAACGGAGTCTACCAAGGTGCTTCCATTGATTTTAGAGCTGGATTTCAATCCGGAGTTTTAAGAATGGTATTCGCAGATGATCAGTCACTCTTTGTGGGAGAGACCAACAGAGGTTGGGGTTCTGCCGGAGATGCCAATGAGGGTTTGCAGCGCTTGGTTTGGAACCGTGAGGCTCCTTTCGAGATGAGAACCGTGAAGGCCAAGCCAGACGGATTTGAGATCGAATTCACCAAGCCGATCGACAAGAAATCAGCCGAGGATTTGACTTCCTACATGATTTCCAGCTTTACCTATAAGTATTTCCCGGTTTATGGAAGTCCTCCGGTAAGACCGATGGAACATGAGATTTTGGGTGTGGAAGTTTCCGAAGATGGCAGAAAAGTCAGAGTAGCAATCAAAGATCCTCAGCGTTATCATGTGCACAAAATCAGCCTTCCGGGAATCCGTGAAGCGATCAATTCCCATGAATTGGTGCATACCGATGCTTACTACACCCTGAATGAAATCCCTTCAGGCGACAAAATGGTGATCAAGCCCAAGCCGGTAGTAGCTGAAGTTCCTGCTGCGAAAGCAACCACGACTGCTACAAAACCAGCAGCATCTGCTGCTAAACCAGTTGCAACAGCAATCCCCACCGAAGCTGAAATCAAGACTTTGCTGACCAAAAATACCTGTACAGCCTGCCACCAAAAGGATAAAAAGTTAATTGGACCGGCCTATGTGGACGTAGCTAAGAGGAATTATTCTCCTGAGAAAATTGTGGAACTGATCTACAATCCTCAGCCGGAAAACTGGCCTGGTTATGCCACACCGATGGCCCCAATGCCTCAGGTGCCCAAGGAAGAAGCTCTGAAAATTGCGAGATGGATTAATTCGTTGAAATAAAGTTGGTCAACAGTCGACGGACGAAAGTCGACAGACAATAGTCCACAGCTATTAGACTTAATAAAAAAAGACCGAGGTGAAAGCTTCGGTCTTTTTATGCTTTTTGGAAATTCGAGGTGGGTAGATCTAAAATGGAATGCTTCAAACCCAGTTATTTTTTTCAATGAGTGAAGCAAAATTCATCCACCAATTAAAGAGGTTGGTTGTAATAATTCCAGCCACCAGATGGGAAGAGATTAGGAATAGAGGTCCCGAGCGACAGGTAAATCAGAGTTTTTCAGATAGTCCGCCATCGCTCGATTTTGGCCAATTTCGAACAGCGAGATTCCCGAAAACCTCCCATAGATACCAGATTGGAGCTGTTTCAAAAATGGCACTATTATTATTCCTACATTTAGATAATACTATCAAGCTTATGAAAGATTATCAACTGGGGGAGTTTGAGGAAATCGTCATCCTGACCGTGGGGATCCTCAACAATGCCGCTTACAGCGTGGCGATCAAGGATGAGATCGAATCCAGACTCAAGCGGACCGTGAGTATGGGCGCATTGCACACCGCCTTGAACAGGATGGAGGATAAGGGTTACCTGAAGTCCTTTTCCGGTGACGCCACCGAAGAGCGTGCGGGTCGGCCAAGAAGATATTTTGAAATCACAGCCTTGGGCAAAAAAGCAATTCAATATGCCAAGGAGACTCGCGACGAACTTTGGTCTGCCATCCCCAAGACGATTTGGCAAGCAAATCTTGGAGGAATTTGAAAGATGAAAAATCAACAGCCTTTTCCACCAAAGCTGTTTCTCCGTTTCTTCCAATGGTTCTGCCATCCGAGGATGCTGGATTATATAGAAGGCGATTTATTGGAGGTCTATGAAAGGAATTTCAAAACTCTCGGAAAGCGAAAAGCAGACTGGAGATTCATCCTGGATGTACTCCTGCTTTTCCGCCCGGGAATCATTCGTCCAAGAAAACCTTATCAAAACTTAAGCCCCTACGGTATGTATAAAAGTTATTTTAAAATCGGCTGGAGAACACTCCTCCGAAACAAGGAATATGCCCTAATCAATATTGCTGGGTTGGCGCTTAGCATCACCTGCTGTATTTTGATTTTTGTGTTAGTGAAGCATCACCTGAGCTTTGATGATTTTCACTCAAACAAAGACAGGATCTATCGGGTCGTCACCGAGCAACACCGGGAAACGGTTTCTTTTTCCAATAATGTCCCTTCCCCCTTGGGGGCAGTTTTGAGAGACAATCATACTTATGGGGAAAAGGTCGCTAGAATGTATCATGAAGCTAATGCTGTGATCTCTTTTGAGCGGAATGGGGAAAAACAGCTGATCAAGGAGCCGGATGGTTTTGCTTTTGCAGAGCCTGCTTTTTTTGAGATTTTCAATTTCCCACTGTCCAAAGGATCGATCGAAACTGCGCTAATTGAACCCAATACCGCTATTATCACCGAAAGGCTGGCAAAGAAATATTTTGGCGACCAAAACCCCATCGGTCAGGTGATCACTTACGACAATTTTTTGCCATTCAGGATTACGGGTGTTTTGGAGGCTTTTCCTTCCAATACGGATATCAAGCCGGAGATCTTCGTTTCCTATGTCACGATGAAAGATTTCAATTCCTGGCTTGCCAGTGATGGGGCTTGGGGAGGAATAATGTCCGGGATGTATTGCTATGTGCTACTTCGACCAGATGTCAGTTCTGCCGAGGTGGAAGAAGCCATGCAGCCTTTTGTGAAGCAGTTTCGGCCAACCAGCAAAAATGTCCATCACTATAGACTCCAGGCACTTTCAGACATGCATTTCGATGGGAAATATGGAGGAGCAATGGAAAAGTCCGACATCGGGATTTTAATTGCAATCGGGATCTTTTTGCTGCTCACAGCCTGTGTGAACTTTGTCAATCTAGCTACCGCCCAAGCGCTGAAAAGATCTAAGGAAGTGGGTGTGAGAAAGGTATTGGGAAGTTACCGTGGGCAGCTTTTTTGGCAGTTTATTTTTGAAACAGCGATTATAGCGACGATCAGTATTCTGGTGGCCGTGCTGGCGGGATATGCTTTGGTACCCTATGTCAATGACTTCTTCAACACTCAAATCCCCATCAATTTCCTTGCAGACCCTACTTTGGTCCTGTTTATCGTAGGATTGGATATCCTGATTACGCTTTTGGCGGGTTGTTATCCGGCTCTTATCCTGACTGGTTTCAAGCCGGTGGCTGCGCTGAAGGGGAAGCTTTCCTTCCAGCAGTTGGGGGGCTTCAATACCCGACGTTCCCTGATCATTACACAGTTTGCCATCTCCCAGGTATTGATCATTGGTGTGATTGTGATCATGAATCAGATGCGGTTTGCCAAACAGGCAGATCTTGGTTTTGACAAGTCATCCATTGTGATGGTGAAGCTGGGGGGCGATTCTTTGAATACGATGAATGTGTTGAAAAATGAGCTTTTGCGCCTGCCAGGAATAGAAAAAGTGTCCCTTTGCTATCAGGCTCCGGCTTCTGATGATTCCTGGAACAATTCCATACGGTTTGGAACAGATACGGAGGAAGTCAATTTTCTCACCAATATGAAACTGGCAGATGCGGATTATATCTCCACTTTTGATTTGGAACTGCTGGCGGGAAGGAATCTTACACCTTCTGATACCGTTCGGGAAGTTGTAGTCAACGAAGCTATGCTTCAAAGTCTTGGTATTACCTCCTACGAAGAGGCTTTGGGTGAAACGGTCTATGCCAATGGAGGGACGATGAAAGGTCAAGTCGTCGGCGTGGTACGCAATTTTCACGACAGATCCTTGCACGAGCCGATCTCTGCAGCCCTGATTACCACTGCGAGTAGCATGTATTCCAATTTTGCGATCAAGATTAACGGCAATTCTGTGAAGGCTACCTTGGAAGAAATTCAAGCGCTTTGGGAAGAGCAATATCCCGACAAGATGTTTGAATATTCCTTTTTGGATGAAGAAATCGCCAAGTTCTATGAAGCTGAAGATACTTTACTCAAAGGAATTCAGTTCTTTTCCTTTATTGCCATTTTCATTGGCTGCCTGGGATTGTATGGGCTGATCTCTTTTATGATTTCACAAAAGACCAAGGAGGTTGGCATCCGCAAAGTATTGGGTGGGGGAGTTCCTCACATCATCTGGCTGTTTGGGCAGGAATTTGTGCGCCTGATACTGATTGCGTTTCTGGTTGCGGCGCCAATTGGCTGGTGGTTTATGAGCGGATGGCTGCAGGATTTTGAATTCAAGATTACCCTGGATGTGTGGACTTTTGTCGTGGCCATAGGAAGTTCATTGGTGATCGCTGCCCTGACTGTTGGGTATCAGGTACTTCGGGTGGCTTATGTCAATCCTGTACGGAGTTTGAAAACGGAGTGATAAAGTCATTAAGAATTTAAGCCTAATAAATCTTTTCATCCAAAAGATGTTTTAACGAGTTCAAGATTTCCCTCTTTCTATTAGGGTAAAATCAAAAAAACTAAAATCCACATCCTAAAATACCAGCAAGAATGAAACGGAGAAATTTTCTAAAATCCGCCATGATGGCATCAGCACTTCCTCTTCAATCGCTTCAATCGCAGCCTGAAATTTCGAAACCGAATATCAGGAAGCTATTTGTCTATGGGGGAGATTTTGATCGGGGATTTACCAAGTATGTAGCGTCTCTCACAGGGAAGGAAAATCCGAGAATCTGCTTTCTGCCCACAGCGACAGGTGACGCTGCTGGCTATGTAATGCGCTGGTTTGAAACTTGTGCAGGTCTGCCAATAAGTGCCTTTGTACAGCGCTCCTTTATTTCCTCATACAATCAGAAGGAATCCTTTGAAGATATTTTTCTTAGCATGGATGCAATCTTGGTAGGAGGCGGCAATACTTTGAATATGATGGCGATATGGAAGGCGCAGGGAATTGACCTCGCCTTACGCAAAGCCTACGAAAGTGGAGTGATTTTAGGTGGTGGCAGTGCAGGATCCCTGTGTTGGTTTGAGCAGGGTACAACTGACTCTCGGCCGGGAAGTCTAACCACGGTAGAAGGTTTGGGTCTGATAAGCGGAAGCCACAGTCCTCATTACGATGGCGAAGGGGAGCGGAAACCACTTTATTGGTCTAAAATCAAGAGCGGTGAATACAAAGCAGGTTATGCTTGTGATGATAAAGCGGGAATCTATTTTGAGAATGAGCAAGTGAAACAAGTAGTTTCTCTCGATGAAAAAAGCAACGCATACAATGTGTCATTGGTAGGAGGAGAGGTTGTAGAGAAAGCCTTTCCAAAAGAGGTGTTGCCTCCGGCTTGGTCCTAGGCAGACTGGCGTCAGGTATACCGCTCTTTCCGATCATCGCCATCTTCATAGCCTGCTTGAGAGGGTAAGTACCTATTTCGTTTATGATTTCCCAAAAAACAAGCAAGTAGGCATTTGCAAAGAAATGGAAGGCGGACTCTCCCCTATTGTCTGGCTGTTCGGACAGGAGTTTGCCCACTTGATCGCCGGTTGAGGATAACTCATAGGCCAATTTGGAGGGAGAAGCTAGCAAGTCGTTTGTTGTGAGACGATCATAGTTTTTTTACTTTTTGGATGTATTTATGAAAAGTTGGTTGGGGGGTGAGGAATTTTTAACGTCATCCCAAAAACAGGATATTAATATCATTCA
>DATIAI010000420.1:0-2185 GCA_035458065.1 Algoriphagus sp.
CAAGTTTCATCAATTAGGATTGATTCGGGAAGGTTGAGTTTGAGAAAAAATGAATACTTCGTCTGATCTCCCTCGCAATGACGGTGGTCGATCAGGGATTTGACCTCAACTTCCGGTTTTGATGTATTGGATGGCTCTTTCGAGGATTGGGTCTTTGCCTTTTGCAATATCATCCGCACTCATACCCACTTCGATATCCACAGGCACACCATTTTCAAAGTTGATTCCTTCTACTGTATAACCGATAGTCGAGCTAAAGTTGAAGTACCAACCATTGGGAAGGTCGTGTCCTGCAGGGACTCCGCTGCCTCCCCCGGATTTATCACCCATAAGAATTGCATTCGGAATACCTCGAATGTAGGCTGAAAAATAGCTTCCCGCACTATATACACCTCTGTTAGTCAATACTACGATACGTCCTTTAAATCCCGGTTTATCTGCCTCTGGTTCGAGGAAGATTTCTTTCAATTCACTCAGTTCACTTTTTTCTGGCCCTGTTTTGTTTTGATAGGAGTAAATATGTGTAGGTTCGGAAATCATCCTCCGGGCCATTTTTAAGCCGTTTTCAGGATTTCCTCCGCCATTGTTTCGGATGTCGATGATGACTCCGGGGAGATTTTCAAAGCGCTTGATCACTTCGTCAAGCTCAGAATCCAGAATTCTGTTCACAAAACTCCGGTAATGGATATACCCTACTCCGTCGATTTCCTGGTTGAGGAGAAAGCCGGTGATACGGTAATCTCTCAGGTAGTTTCTTTCCAATACCTCAAAACTGTAATTGGGTTCGGCATCCAGGTAAGGTTGATACCTGCTGATATCAAAAGGGGTGCGGAGATTGACATGTCCGTCCTTGAGCGTATTGAGCATTGCTGCCATGTGATCAAAAAATTCAATATCGCTTTCACTTGCCGCTGCCAAGGGCTGGTAAACACCGTAAATACTGTCCCAGTTGATCTTTTTGTAATCAAAGAAAGTATATCTCTGATCCATGGTGTTCCATAGGACTTCAAAGTTTTCCGAATAGGAGTTTTCGGGATCATCTTCAATGAGCAACTGATTACAGGAATTCAAACCCGGAATAAGCAAGAGTGCGGTGCAAAGAAATTGGAGGATGTTTTTCATTTCGCTCTCAGGAAAAAGTTAAGTGAAAAGGTATGCACGGCAACCTGTGTAGTCCAAGGTTCCTGAAAGGAATAATATTGCCAATCGTATCCTGCCTGCATCCGATTGCCGGAGGCAATGGGCAAATCCAATCTCAGAGAGGTCTCGATTCTTGGAAAATTCCCCATCCAAGTGATGTAATTGTTTTCAAACATATCGGTCAAAAAATCCTTATCCAGATCCAGAATATCCGGCACCCCTGTATAAGAGGGTCTGATGATATAACCAACCAATGGAACCTGAAGTCCGGCTTGTAGGAAAGCATCTTTTTTTCCTATTCGAATTGATCTTCGATAGGCTCCCTCCGCTTTAAGTCCCCCGCCTATTTCGTAATTGATCTGGCTGTTGTCCCATCGGGGGCCCATTCGCAGGTGTAAAAGATGATATGCAGCAGGACCAATGAACCAAGAACCTTTGGGTTTTTCGCTCAACAAAAACAGATGACGGTATTGAATTTCGTTCCAAAACGAAGCGACAGATGGCGAAAGGAATTTCCCTCCGGATTGATCCCTGTCAAATTCATCTGTTTTTACGGAGCCAAAGGATCCATCAAATTCAAAATACCTGAGCGTATTATTTTTAATTTTTTGGTGTTGAAGGGAGACGAAAAAATTGGTGCCCTGATAAGTAGATTGAGTTACCAATTGATCTTTGAAGGTGCGTGACAGAAGCCCCAATCCCAGTCCGAAATAGCTTTCTTTGGGTAAATCTTGGGCGGCAAGTTGCGGAACCAAGGAAAGGAGTAAGAAAGTTATAATTATGAATTTCCTCATGGAAAATGCGGTTCGCAGAATTGGTAGTCGAAGTTGCTTTTTTTTATAAAAATAACAAAGGTCTTGGTGGAATTCGGGTTGCAAATCCAGTGAAAGGTCTTTTGATATTGCTCCTGATGAATATCGAGAAGTGGAATAGCGGGAGTTCATATCCTTGACTCAGGCTTTTTGAACCTCAATTGTTCATTTCTCTTTGTCCTTTTGGCTTGACCCAAAAGGACCAATCCCGATAGCTATCGGGACAAGACGCA
>DATIAI010000421.1:0-5699 GCA_035458065.1 Algoriphagus sp.
TTACCGGGCTGCCGTAGTTGTGGTGATACATGTAATTGAAGCTGGACATCTTATATGATTCCAGGTTTTTGGCTATGGATTCATTGATTGGCATGGTAAATTCCAATTCAAATCCATCCGGTTGAGCTTTTACCGTTTTAATTTCAAAAGGTACTTTTCCTGTCCAGATCAATCTTTGCAATCCAAATGGAGCTTTTCCTGTTGACCCCCAACCCCTGCTGGTCATTCCTACAAACATCGACCCATCCTTTCCCCATACCATCCTCAAAATTCCGGATGAAAAACCTTCCCGAAAAGGGAATGCCACTCCCTGATATACCCCCTTGATTTTCTCCAGCTGAACCCTAAAAATCTTACTGTGGCCCTGATCCCCAACAAAAAGTTGACCGGAAAAAGGTCCAAATGTTCCACCGGATTTATCCACCAGAATATCAGATGTTGAAATCCCCATCAGACCGTGAGGAAGCCAGACCGTCGGAGTTTTGAACCCAGGAATATCTTTTGCCACAACCGACATAGGCAGCCCTGTGTCAGGAATATCTTCAGGCCTTAATTTGACAGGGGATCCTTCCAGGTGACTCCATTTGAGGCCTTCAGGATTTCCAACAAAGTCCCCTGCCTCTACATGCGTTATCCTACCAGACCCTACCCAGTCCCCTTGATTTTCACCGTAAAACACCTCTCCTTCCGCATTGTATCCAAATCCCGCAGGAGATCTCATTCCCGATGCAATGGGAATCATCCTACCATCAGGTGACACTTTCATCATCCAACCTCGCCATTTGGCAAGACTGGCACCGTGGCCTATCCATCCTAAATTAAGGGTAATCAGCATATCACCTTCCGGAGTGAACAAGGGTCCGTAAGAATATTCGTGGTAATTCCCCGACAAAGGCCATGAAACCACCGTTTCATAGGCATCTGCTCTACCGTCTGCATCGGTGTCAGTAAGTTTGGTTAGTTCGGAGCGTTGGGCCGAATAAAAACTACCTTGGTGATAGGCCAATCCCAAAGGTTCGTGCAAGCCAGCGGCGAATTTATTGAACCTGGGTATTCGAGACCCGTCCATGTATGGATTTTCAATTAGCCATACCTCACCTCTCCGGGTCGAAACCCCCAAACTTCCATCCGGAGTAATGGCCAAACCTCCAACCTCAAGTTCAATTCCGTCAGGAACAGGTATGTCTACTATTGAGTAATAATCCTGTTCTTTCGCTGAAGATGCCGCTTTTTCAATTGTATTCTGTGCATGCAAGCAAACTGGAAGACCTAAAAAAAACCCAATTAGTATGGATCTCAATAATCCCTCCATTTTATATTTACTAAAGTTCAAAATGCCCTTAGTCTTCCTAGTCAAAAATCTATTATTATTTATTTTCATAATTTTATCTCCTATAATTTACACTGAGCATTTAATAAATAAGGCTGTACTTAATTTGACTTTTTTCTCCGGAGGTAGAAATTGGAATTAATAATTCCTGACCTGACGGAATACTTCTCAACCTAATTGTTGAAATAATTGAATTGTCAAATTGGATATAAAATTGTCCTTGATTGATCAAATAAACTCCATTCCCAAAATCCTCTATTTTCTCGGCAGAAATGATCCTGGCATAGAGATCCGAAGCTTTTTGAGGATTCATATAACTTATTGTCCGGGTTAGAATTTTTCCATCCATTTCCGGTTCAAAAAAATCTTCAACGGTGATTTGCTCAAGTCCATATTTGAAGGTGGGGCGTCTATCCCGATTTAAAAAATACCCTTGGATTAGGACCTTATTACTATCCACAGAATCAGGCCAAGGGCTATTGATGTTGTCAAGTTTGGCAATTGTTGGACCGCCCGCCAATTCGACCAATGCTCCATTAGGAATCATCAGTTGGGTTTCCCCTCTCTGCCTCCACATGGGGGCAGTGTCAAGAAAGCCTCCTCTCCATATACTCAGCAGTGTCCCCTGTTGGAGATCATAGGCAAAACTCAAACCTTTAGGTTCTCCCACCCCTACTGTGTGTGTCCTTACACTGTCCTTATGCTGGAAAAACCCTCTAATGATCATAGGTTCGTGGGTAGGTTCTAGCAAAAGGGGCTTTTGAATAACGTGTTCTACGTAAGAGTTTGGATCATGAAACGGACTTTTTTTGATTTTTGGCCCTTCAATATAAAAACCCAATTGCGGTCTTCTACCGGGGTAACTGTTTTTGAAATAAACCAATTTAAAGGGAATGGAGCCCTCCTCCAGGCTTATTGTTCTGCTTCTGGGAGTATTTCCTGGGAGTTGGAATTCATCCCTGATCACAGGTTCTCCGTCAAGGTAAAGACTTGAATTTCCAAAAACATTCAAGGAAAAGGTATAATCCCCTGATACCGGAATTTCTAGACTCCCTGTGTACTCGTAGGCAAAATCAAGCACCCCATGGCCGAGGTCCCAGGTTATTTTATTCAATTGCCCCATCTCAACAGGCGTGGTTACCCTAAAGTCCTCCACTGATTGGAACTTTCCTTTATAATAGGTATAGCTAAGATTTTTGATTTCAGGCGCTGGATTTTCAAAAGTTTTAAATTTGATATTTCGGATTGCCACAGGGCCATGGTCCCCTTGAATCATGATGGGACCCATTGGACGTTCATCCTCAAACAATGCAGAGGTAGTGGGGCCAGTTACTTCCACATTTTCATGAATCAGCACCCCGTTTTGGAAGACTTGGACGAATTTTGCGTTTTTTACTTTTTCGCCATTTGAATTAAACCGCGGTGCTTCAAAGACTATCTTAAAATGCTGCCATAGTCCAGGGGCCTTACTGACATTAATTCTGGGTGCTTTTCCTTCAAAACCCAGGCGATTTTCTTTGTCCCAGCGCTGATAAATACCACCTGCATCTCCGGAATTGGGATTTACTTTACTCCAGCTGTCAAAAATTTGGATTTCATAACGTCCTTGAAGATATATTCCGGAATTGGACCCTTTGGGAACCATAAACTCCAATTCCAATTCTATATCTCCATGCTCAAATCCTGAAATTAAGTGAGGTCCATTTTTAGGCTTGGGTGGATTTACCAAAATCCCTGTTCCTTTACTGGTTGACAAAAAATCACTTTTCTCCCAGTCTGTGCTTACCCCTCCCACAATTTTCCATGTTTTAGGGATATCCCCAAATTCTGTTAAATCCTCGAATTCGGCTATTTGTTGTGCCCTAAGTCCCACACTTAAGGAAACCATTAGAGACAGAAAGATTTTAATGAATTTCAAATCAGGCATTGTATTTATTTTTAGTTAGCTATCTACCTTGTAAGAATCCTTTTGCTTTTTGTGATACAATAAGATTTCCTACTCACTTTGACATTTAAGTATGATATGGACCTCCTCCCGGCCACTTCAATGGTTGAAAAGAATTCAAACAGGTCAATTGAAAACTCTCTCTGAAAAGAATTTTCAAATACCGGTTTATCTATCTGGTGTTTTCCACCCTTTGCCGAAGCAATTCCTGCTGGATTGAATCACATTTGGCTGAGTAATAAGCTACCATCTCCCTGTATCGTGGGTCCAATGCAAGATTTGTTTTTTCGTTTTTGTCTTCTTTATGATGGTAGAGTTCAACATAGTTGTAATCATCATATCTTATGAACTTAAATTCATCATCTCTATAACCTTCTGTCATGAGCAACTTGGGGTTATTTTCAAGTCGATGTTCCAAGTAAATTCCAGACCTCCAAGGATCAGGAGCACCTTTATAAAAAGCAGCAAGATTTTCTCCCTGATATTTCTTTGGGATCTCGATACCTGCCAGGGACAAAATGGTTGGGGGGACATCCACATTCAATACCATCTGGGAATATGTCCTTCCCTGACTTCTTTTCGGTAACCTCGGATCATAAATGATCAGCGGAACCCGAATAGATGGCTCATGCAAAAGCCATTTTCCGGCATACCCTCTTTCTCCCAAAAAATATCCATTGTCGCCCATAAAGATGATGACAGTATTGTCGGCAAGGCCTTCCTGATCAAGTGCAGTCCTTATTCTCGAAAGAACGCTATCCACAGCGCTGATCATCTTGTAATACCCTTTTACCATTCTCTGATGTTTTTCAGGGGTATCAAAGCGCCAATACCATCGTTCTCTATTCAAGGAAGTTTGCAAAAATTCAGGCAGGGCTTTAAAAAACTCAGGATCTGCAGTTTCATGAACGGGAATGACCGCATCCTGATACAAGTGATCTACATAATCCGGCCAGAAGTACTGTTCCTCTTTTCCATCATCGGCATGGGGAGACCAAAAGGAAAGGGAAAGGCAAAATGGCTGGTCTTTACTGCCTTTGATAAAATCGATTGCCAAATCACCATTGATGTCTGCCAAATGCTTCTTTTGTCCATTTACCTCCTTGAAATAAGGCAAAAAGGTTTTGTCTATTTTGCTGAAAATCGAATCCTCTATTCCCTCATTAACCTTGATACCAAACTTGCCTACAAAACCCGTTCTATAGCCCGCTTTTTTAAGAAGGTATGGATAGCTTTCGAATAGGTAGGCGTCATTTAATGGCATCTTGCCAAAAGTATGATCATGGGTTCTTTCATAAAGTCCTGTCAAAATAGAAGCCCGGCTGGCCGAACAAATGGCAGTGGTCACAAAGGCATTATTAAAATAGATGCCTTCAGCCGCCAACTTATCCATATTGGGTGTATGGATAATTGGATTTCCGGCATATCCCAGAGCATCCCATCGTTGGTCATCGGTTAGAATAAAGATGATATTGGGTTTTGTCCCAACACCGGATTTCCGATCTTCATTTTCCCTGAATTGGAAGCCCGATAGGGTAAACAGCAAAAAAATAAGGAAGACAGAGATTTGGGAAGAAGTTAGGTACTTAAGTTTTGGATTAATCATTACAGCATTTCAATTGTTATTGGAAGTGGATCTCTTAATAAATTCTTGGCTTAATTCATCCGAATCACCGAATTGACGTCGGAGTTCTCCTAACCTATTGTGCAGCATATTCTGAACCTCAGCATACTCAGGGTTATCATAGATACTATTCATCTCCTGGGGATCTACCTTTAGATCGTACATTTCCCACTCATCCACATCGTAATAAAAATGGATTAACTTATACCGTTCAGTCCGTACTCCATAGTGTCTTTTGACATTGTGCGGTCCAGGGTATTCATAATAGTGGTAATAGATGGCATCTCTCCAAGGCTCGCTCTTACCAGCTGCTATTGCTCGCCAGGATTCCCCCTGCATGTCTGCCGGAATATCCACTCCGGCAAAATCCAAAATAGTTGGCGCATGGTCTAAATTGAGTACCATTTGCTCCACTACGGTGCCTTGCTTTATTTCTTTGGGATAGCGAACCAGCAGCGGGGTACTCAAGGATGGCTCATACATAAATCGCTTATCATACCATCCGTGCTCTCCCAAATAAAATCCCTGATCGGAAGTATAAATAATCACTGTATTGTCTAATAGTCCTTCCTGTTCCAGATAATCCATTACTTTTCCTATCCCATCATCCACAGATTTGACCACTTTGAGATAATCCCTGAGGTATCGGTGATACATGAATTTTGCAAGGTCCTCCCTACCCGGCATTTCTTTCAGGTTTTTTTCCAATGACAGGCCATTGTTAATGAAATTTTTATTTTTAGGGCCATACACTTCGTTCCAGGCCGCCATTTGGGCTTCGCTCATTCGTTTAAAAGGCG
>DATIAI010000422.1:0-6717 GCA_035458065.1 Algoriphagus sp.
ATCCGAAAGACAAGGACGCGGTCAGATCGTTTATTTTGTGGACAACCCGATTTTCAGAGGTTTCTGGGAAAGCGGTAAACTTGTCCTGAGCAACGCCATCTTTTTGGTAGGGCAGTAAATTATCCATAATCCTCAATTCCCATAAAAGCCGGTTACTAAGAGGTAGCCGGCTTTTTAGTTTTAAATAACCCTAGCTGCATTCCAAAGCCTTTCTCCTTATACCAAAAGCATTTTTTCTAATTCAATATTTGGTTATCTTTTTCCAAAGTTTGGAAAACCCCAGTTCTACCTCACTTTTCGAAATAGGATTTTGAAAAATAGAATGAAACACACCCTATCCTCTTGGGGACTTGCTTTTTTACTTTTTGCCTGCACGGAGGAAACAAAACTTGAACCTCCTCTTGAAGAAACATCATTTTCTGCACCTGAAATATTTGATATTTCAACGCTCCAGGATTCATTAAAACCTAAATCCATTAGTCTGAAAAACCTGCCCCAACCAAGGGTAATCCAAGTCCCTGAACAGGATGGTGGCAGTTATACTTTTCAAGATGAAAATGGGGAAACCCAAAATTTCCCCCTACTCGCACCTGCAAAACAAGATTTGTTGGTATTGAAAAACGAAAACGGCGAGATAATCCTTAGTCCGGAAGGCAAACCTTATCTTCTGGGTGAGGGTGGGGTTTCACAGTTTAAAACCTACTCCACAGATGACGGACTCGCACTTGACGCAGTCAATTGTGCCATACTGGATAGCAGAGGCCATCTTTGGTTTGGAACTAATGGAGGAGGAGTGAGTCGATACGACGGAAACACATTTACCAATTTCACATCTGCACAGGGACTGTCCGGAAATATTCTGAGAAGTATGCTGGAAGACAGCAAAGGCAATATCTGGTTTGGGACAATCAGTGGTGTAAGCAAGTATGACGGATACACGTTTACCAACTTTTCTCGCGAAGACGGTCTGGCTGATGATGGCGTTTTCAGCATTTTAGAAGACAAAAATGGTCATCTCTGGTTTGGAACCGGAGGTGGTGGGGTAAGCAAATTTGACGGAGAAAAATTCACTACACTCACCACAGAAGATGGCCTTGCCGACAATTTTGTAATCAGTATTCTGGAAGACGGGGAAGGCAACCTCTACTTTGGAACTTATGGAGGCGGCTTCAGCAAATATGACGGGAAGTCCTTTCAAAATTTTTCAGAACATGACGGGCTCCCCGGAAATCGCGTAAGGAGCTTTACGCTGAGTAATTCAGGCAAAATCTGGATTGGAACAATTGGCGGAGGTGCAAGTCTTTTCGATGGAAAAACATTCACCAATTACTCCATCAAAGATGGGCTCGCCGGTGATATTGTCCGCACCATCGTTGAAGATTCTCAGGGAAATGCCTGGTTTGCGACGGAAACAGGAATCAGTCGATATGATGGTGAAAAATTTACCACCTACACCCGAAATCAGGGGATGCCGTCAAATTCGGTTTTGTCGATCGTAAAGGATGCTTCGGGAAAGCTTTGGTTTTGTACAGACGGAGGCGGGGTGAGCAGATTTGAAGGAAGCAGTTTTACAAATTTTTCGGTGGCCCAAGGTCTCGGAAACAATCTAGTCCTTAGCACACTGGAAGACAAAGATGGTAATCTTTGGTTTGGAACGGCCGGCGGTGGTGTCAGCAAATTTGACGGGAAAAGCTTTATCACCTACAGCACCTCTCAGGGTTTGGGCAGTGACATTGTGAATAGCATGATTCAGGACCAATCCGGGAATTTTTGGTTTGGAACCGGAGGCGGAGGAGTCAGCAAATTTGACGGAAAAGTCTTCACCACCTACACTACAGCACATACCTTAGGGGTAAATGAAATCTATTCCATTGCCGAAGACCATTTGGGAAATCTTTGGTTTGGAAGTGAAGGTGGGGGCCTGAGCAAATTTGATGGGGAAAACTTCACCAGGTATACGACAGACCATGGATTGGCGGGAAATGTCATTCTCAGCATTTTGGAGGACTCTGAAAATCAACTTTGGATAGGAGCAGTGGACGGGGGTATCAGCAGATTTGACGGAACCAAATTCACCAATTTCACCACTTCCCAGGGATTAGTGGATAATGCTGTCATCCGAATCAAAGAGGATCTGAGTGGAAATATCTGGGTGGGAACCGAACACGGACTGTCTTTTTTGAGCAAAGACGAACTTTCTTCCCTTAAAAATTCAATCGACACCACTTTTTCCTTTCAGTCATTCGGAACAAAGGACGGACTCCCGGACAATTTAATCCAACAGATTGTCCCAATGAAAAATGGAAAAATCGCGGTAGGAACTAACCTCGGCTTTATATTTTTTGATGCGCCAAAAGCCAATCAACCTTTCAACAAACTTGAAAACATCGAGATTTTCAATTCCAATACAGGTTTTCCGGTCAAGGACCTCACCGACGGGCAAAACGGAATGTACCAAGACAGCAAAGGGATTCTTTGGGCAGGTACAGGAAGTAACAAAACAGCCTTAGTCCGCTTTGACTACCGGGAGTTGGCCCGAAATCAAAAAGCTCCCAAGATTTTCCTCAAGCAAATCCGGATCAATGAGGAAGTCATTCCCTGGCACACTTTAGCAGACAATACAAGTCCAAAGGCCATTGTTTCAGATGAGCTTAACACCTTCGGAAAGGAGCTTTTCCCCGAAGAAAGAGATTCCCTGAAAAGGAGATTTAAGGGAATTTCATTTGAAGGAGTTTCTCCTTTTTATTCTTTTCCGGAAAATCTTGTCCTACCCTATCGGCATAATCACATTAACATTGATTTCGGATCCGATGAGTTGGCAAAACCCTATTTGGTGGAATACCAATATATTCTGGAAGGATATGATGAGGAATGGAGCCCGGTTTTGAGAAAAACCAGCGCCACATTCGGTAATATTCATGAGGGAGAATACACCTTTTTGGTAAAAGCCAGATTTACCGGACCGGCAGAAGGGCAGGCTGGTGAATGGACCGAACCAATAGCATATCGCTTTTCTGTCCTTCCTCCCCTTTACCGGACTTGGTGGGCTTATGCGTTTTATACGCTGTTGTTTTTGTCGTTGATCTATCCGATTCACCGGATTCAGCGCAACAAAGCCATCCAAGCTGAACAGGAAAAAGCCCGAGAAAGGGAACTGGAACAGGCCAGGGAAATCGAAAAAGCCTATACCAAGCTGGAATCGGCACATGAAAATCTCAAGGCAACCCAAAATCAACTGATCCAGCAGGAAAAACTTGCTTCCCTCGGTCAATTGACCGCAGGAATCGCCCATGAAATCAAAAACCCTTTAAATTTTGTCAACAACTTTTCGGGACTAAGTCTGGAATTCCTCGAAGAAATCGAGGAGGAACTTCAAAAAATGGAACCAACAGATTCACTGGAAAATGTGAAAGATCTTTTGGCAGATATAAAAACCAACCTGAACAAAATCAAACATCATGGCGGCAGGGCCGATGGAATTGTCAAGTCTATGCTGATGCACTCGAGAGGAGGCAGCGGAGCAATGGAACCTTCCGACCTAAATGAGGTGATTAGGGAATACGTCAACCTTTCGTTCCATGGCATGCGGGCCAATAAAAACCCAATCAATGTGGATATAATCCTAAAATTGGATGAAAGCCTTCCAAAAATCCCCCTCAATATGGAGGATTTCAGCCGGGTGATTTTGAATCTGACCAAAAACGCCTTTGATGCAATGCGCGAAAAAATCAACAATGTGGGACCCGAATACCAGGCAAAACTCGAAGTTCGCACCAAAAACCTCGGAGAAAATATTCTGATTGAAGTCGAAGACAACGGCCCCGGTGTACCTGAGGAGATTAAAGACAAACTACTGATGCCATTCTTTACCACCAAAAAAGGAACCGAAGGAACCGGCCTTGGATTGTCAATTACACATGATATCATCAAAGCCCATAATGGCTCTTTGGAAATCACCTCCAAAGTCGGTGAATGGACCAGGTTTAGCATTACGATTCCGAAGACTTCCTGATTTTATCAGTTCACCCAATCTGTTACTATTCAAAAACTTATCTTAAATTAACGTAGCCACTATTTTTTAAATACCATAAAAAACTACCGGGGATCCATTCGGCAGTTTTTGTTTTTGCCTATAGCTACCATACCATTTTACAAGAGATTATAAAGATTTGAGAGTTTGATTTTGGCCTGCCTGTAAATGAGCAAACGCCAAAATCGGAGCCAAAATGGCTTTCAATTGAGTTACCGGAATTTTTCAACCCTAATTCCCGACGTATGAGTGTCACTGGTGAAGCCGAGGACTCTGAAGTTGATAGAAGTCCCGAAGATTCAATTGGAACTGTCAGTTCTGAAACTCAAAATCTCAGAGTTGAACTGGAAAGAATTTCCAAGGAACTGAAGGACCGGAAACGGGAACTGGAGGTAGAAGCAGCATTGGAAAAAGTCCGCTCCAAGGCCATGTCCATCCAAAGGAGTGAGGATTTGAGAACTGTGGTCCAAATTCTGTATGAACAATTGAGAAATCTCGGATTTCAATGGGGAGTAGCTTCCATCACCATTATGGATCAGGAGACGGGCGATATCGATTGGTGGATGGAAGGATTTGGCGATGGGTATGTGCTGCCCGAATGCTACCACGTTCCCTTTTTCGATCATCCGGGACATCTGCAACAATTGAACCCCTGGAAAAACGGCGCTCCCTATGCGGAAATTGAGATTTCGGGTCAGGAAAAAAAGAGCTATGATGCCTATTATTTTTTCAAAACAGATTTTGCCCGCGCTCCTAAATCTTCTAAACAGCTCATGATGCAGCAGGAGACGGTGAGGTTTTCGATGGCCTATATGAAATATGGAGCTTTGTCCTGGTCACCCTCAACACTTTCCAAAGAGCAGGCAACGATATTGGAGCGTTTCGCAAAGGTATTTGAGCAATGCTACACCCGCTTCCTCGACCTTCAAAAAGCCGAAGCCCAAACTAGGGAAGCGCAGATTGAAGCTGCTTTGGAAAAAATCAGGAGCCGTTCCCTGGCAATGCACCATTCCGGGGAACTCAGGGAGGTCATCACCATATTTTTCGAAAAACTGAACGAACTCGGCGTCTTGCTCGGCACCGTGGGCATTGCCTTGCTTGATCAACAAACCAAACATCTATGGTACTGGGTGGGAAATACGATCCAAGATCCACAATTGGTATCAGCACCTTATGACAAATCCATGATGGGAGGCGTGAATTTCCTCAGTGACAGTCATATTGCCATAGCCAACCGTAAGGAAATTCTAAATCAAACCTATACCAAGGAACAGAAGGATAGGTACTTCGAACATTTATTCTCCCATAATGATCTGACCCAAATTCCTGAGGGAGCCAGGGAAGTTCTTCGAAAGATGGAAAGCCATGTGGTGTGTTTTTTTCCAAACAAACACTCTTCACTTTTCGCCGACAGTTGGGACGGGAAGAAGTACAGCGAGGACGGCATTGGTATTTTGCGCAGGGCAGCCCGGGTGTTCGAACAGACTTATGTGAGGTTTTTGGACCTTGAAAAAGCCGAAGCACAAGCACGGGAAGCGCAGATTGAAACTGCATTGGAAAAAGTTCGATCAAAGTCATTAGCAATGCACAGAAGTGAAGAGTTACAGGAGGTAGTGACCACGGTTTTCGACCGGTTGAAAGAATTAGATATTCAAACAGATGCTATTAATCTGGATGTATTCAATGAAAATAAAAAGGATGCTTATTTGTGGACAGCAGTACCCGGACAAAACTATTCCAAAGCCATTCATATCCCTTACACTGATTCTGCCATTTTCAAGGACATCTATAATGGAATGATCAGTGGAAAATTATTGCATTCAAAAGTATATTCCCGGGAATTAAAAGACGAGTTTTTAAACTACCTATTTGGACATACGGACTTTCGGGAAATCCCCCAGGAAAGGAAAGACTTGTTATATTCTTCAGATGCTTCTACTGTTTCTGTAGCCTATGCAAAAAATACGGCGATCATTGCCCAGCGGTACAGAAACAATCCATTTTCAGATGATGAGAACGAAATTCTGAAACGCTTTGCCAAGGTCTTTGACCAAGCTTACACCCGTTTCCTCGACCTTCAAAAAGCTGAAGCCCAAGCAAGGGAAGCTCAAATAGAAGCGGCTTTGGAAAAAGTCAGGAGTAGTTCACTTGCGATGCACAACAGCGATGAGCTTAAGGAAGTCGTCAAAACGGTAGTGGAAAAGATTCAAGATCTGGACATTGAGATGAATGGCGGAATCTCGATGGTGACTTTCGAGGCAGGAAGCCATGATTTTAGACATTGGCTTTGGATACCCGGTCGGTTGGAGGACACCTTCACTGCTAAGGTGGTTGGGTTTGACCATCCCATATTGGCTGATTGCAGGAAAGCCCAAGACCAAGGACTTGAACTTTTTTCAAAAGTATATGGCAAAAAAGACAAGCAACGATACTTCAAACATGTTTTCGAAAAAACAGATTTCAAGTATGGACCAAAAGAGACGAAGGACTGGGTGATGCAACAGCCCTTCTTTGGGTTTTCCTTTGCCATCCAAAAGCACTCGGGAATTTTCCTCAACGACTACAGCGGCAAATATTTTTCTAAAGAAACCAATGACATACTGGTTCGCTTTTCAAGGGTATTTGAGCAAGCCTATGTTCGCTTTCTCGATCTCCAAAAAGCTGAAGCCCAAGCACGGGAAGCTCAA
>DATIAI010000423.1:0-7027 GCA_035458065.1 Algoriphagus sp.
TCACGGGCAATTTTTGCTGATTCAAAATTGATCGCATAGGCCAAATGCGAAAGTTCATAATCCGACTGAGCTATAGTTGTAGCCGAGAAGGTATTGGTCTCTATGATATCAGCTCCTGCTTCCAGGTATTCTTTATGGATCTGTTTAATGATATCAGGACGGCTCAACGAAAGTAAGTCGTTGTTGCCTTTCAGGGATTTGGGATGGTCTGCCAAAGCAGGAGTTCTGAAATCTTCCTCAGAAAGTTTATATCGCTGAATCATGGTTCCCATGGCTCCGTCAAGGATCAATATCCGGTTCTGAATAGCTTGGAGTAGGGTTTCCGTTCTGTTTTGCATCGTTTTGTAGTTAATTCGAAAAAGCTAATCGAGCAAAACACGGAGAAAAGTACTAGTACTTGTCCGCTCATCTGTTCCCGGCATTTCCGGAATGGGAGTTAGCACCTTGGTTGCAGGTTGCTAAGACGTCGCAGGGCCCTTCCCTCGGTCTTTCTCGATAAGCAACCCAAAGGTAATAGCATTTTGGTAAAAATGCAGTAGTCGGAATTCTATTCAGAGGATTTTATTCACTCAATATTTCAAAAACTGCAATTAAGGGCGAACACCAACGCTTAAGCCTACGACCGGTCCTGTGAGAAATTGAGCCATCCCCAATTCTCCCAATCTGTAATTCCCCAAGGCGAGCTCATAGCCTGCAGATGCACTGACCACCAGATCAAACAATTTGCGATTGGTCATCGGAATCCCGTATTCCATCAAAAGCTCTGGTTTTGCCATCATTCCAGAACTTTTGAGATATCCGTCAAAATATCTTTGCTCGAAGAGTTCGGGGAAATCAGGCTTTTCGGTTTGACTGAGTGTGTATCTGAGATTGCCGAATCCAATTCCTCCCATTGCCCCGAAGGCTAGATTTTTGAACTGAAAAAACTTCATTCCCCCATTAACATAAATCCTAACACTGTTCAAAGTCTGGTTTTGAAAATTGGTAGCCTGTCCTTTCATTGCAGAGTTGTATACATCAACTCCATACAACAGTCCATCAGTTTCACCCAAAATTCTCAAACCCCAATTGGAAGGAGTGCCGTCCAATGGCTTATTACCGGATTTGATTAATTCCTTGTTCAGTTTGTCCGGTTGGTTGAAATGAAATCCCCGAAACAGGGATACTCCAATGGAAGCATCTTTATAGAAAAAATTCCTGTCAGGAAGCGAAATTCCCGCGCCTAACCGCAAAAACGCCCCTGCTTGCGTATTGTCAAAAGAAACCCCGTTCATTTGCCATTTTCCCTCAAAAGGGCTGAAAGAGTAACCCACTTTTGCAAGAACTTCAACAGCTTCTTTCCTCCCCGGCAAATCAAAATCATAGGATAATTGGAATCCGATTTCAGTCAAAAAATCACCAAAATATTGGGTCCCTTTTTGGATGTCGTTTTCACGGAGAATAAATCCTTCCTTTGGCTCAAGTAGAAAAAGCTCCAGGTTTGAATTTTCATTCTCAGGAAGCATTTCAAAATTCAGATACCCCACACCCAATGACATGTAGTGAACCAATTGGAATTTCCCCTCTTCCGTCAATGAATAGCCGACATTGACCAGGCCTCTTGTCGTCCGATACTTAATTTCAAACTCATCGAAATTACTGGCTTTGCTTTGGTGCTGGGAAAGTTCGAATCCCAAAATAAAATCGTTGATTCTAGCCTGATATCCAAGCCCATAGGATCGATACCTGTTTCTCAATGGGGACAGCCCGCGGTCAGCAAGAAGTTCGTTAAACTGCCTTAGGTTGGCGCCCGAAATGCCAGTGAATCCATAAATGGTGGAGCGCTTGTTTACGAGCTCTTGGGCTTGAATTAAATCCGGAAGTGATAACAGGAAAAGGAAAAGGAAAATCCTTCGAAGAGAAGTCATGAATTCAGGTTTGTGAAGAGGCAGTCAATTTTAGCTGGCTATGGGCAAAATTAATGCTAAACCCCAATTCCATCTCGATCTTTTAGATTGAGATGTTTTAATATTTTCTCAAAAAGTATTTCTGGAGTGAATGGTTTCGGGACAAAATCATTCATTCCGCTGAGTATCATCTCTTCCCTGACCTCATTGAGTGACGCAGCTGTCAAAGCCAAAATGGGAACATTTTGCTTTCCCGGACTGCTATTTTTTCTGATTTCCTTCGCAACCGTAAACCCATCCAACCCGGGCATTTGCAAATCGAGAAGAACTATATCAAATTGACCTTGATTAAACTGATCCAGGGCTTCCTGTCCATCAGATGCGATCACCAGTTTGCCTGCATTCCATTTGGTCAGAAACTTTCGGATCAAAATCTGATTGACCGTATTATCCTCAGCCACTAAAATGGACGCATTTTCCAAGGATCGTTGACTGTTTAAAAGTCCGGCTTTTTCGGCTTCGAGCTTACGTGAATCAATAAATTCAAAAGGTATGGTGAATTCAAAAACGCTGCCCCCGTTTTTTCTGGACCCAACTTCAATTTCGCCTCCGAAAAGTTCCACCAAGCGTTTGACAATTGCCAACCCAAGTCCAGTTCCGCCATACTTTCGGCTGGTGGAAGAGGACGCCTGGGTAAAGGCCTCAAAGATTGACTTTCTTTTGTTTTCAGCAATTCCGATTCCGGTATCCTCAAACACAAACCGTATGTCAGTTTGATTTTCCTGAGTGAATTCTCGGGAAATAGAAATCCTCACAAATCCCTTATCGGTAAACTTAATTGCATTGGAGACCAGATTATTTACAATTTGACCAATGCGGAGTGAGTCCCCAATCAAAGTTTCAGGAATGGCTTCATCGATGACACAGGTCACTTTTAGCCCTTTTTCGTTAGCCTGAAAGCTGTGGGAATGAACGATTCTGTGAATTACGTTTCTCAAATCAAACGGAACATGCTCCAGCTCCACTTTTCCAGAATCAATTTTGTTGTAATCCAGGATGTCATTGATCAAAGCCATCAGGTTTTCAGCAGAAAACTGAAGGGTTTTAAGGTTCTCCAGCTGATCAGGCCGGGGATTTTCTTCCATAAGAAAATGGGCCAAGCCAATGACCGCATTCATTGGGGTGCGGATTTCATGACTCATCACCGAAAGGAACTGGGACTTAATCTGAGAGGCTTGTTCTGCTTTTTCTTTTGCAAGTAAAAGTTCTCGCTGGGTTTCTTTGAGTTTTGAAATATCTCGAGCCACACCGGTGTAATACCGATGGATCCCACTTTTATCCACAATCAGTTTCCCGTTTGAATTAAAGACCCTGTATTCCCCGTTTTTATGACGAAGTCTAAATTCAAGGTATTGGTTGGTGGCGAGGAAATCCTTGCTATCGCCAAGCATTTCCTGAAAAACACCCAAGTCATCCGGGTTTAGAAAATCAAAAATACTGCGACCTGTCACTTCCTCGCTGTCGTAGCCCAAGAATTGCTTCACATTGGGTGACACATAATGCAGTAAAAACGCTTCGGTCAATGAGAAAATAATCTCAGTCGACTCCTCGACCAAGCGGCGATATTTTTCCTCAGATTGCTGTAAGTCAAGTTTTGCCTGATACTCTTCGTGAATATCCCTAACTATACTTAGGGCATACTGGACCCGGCCGTTTTCCATAATTGGCCGGATGGTGCGATGATAGTATCTGTCTTTGAGAAAAAATTCCGTCTCAACGATTTCCAGATTGTTGTAAACCCGGTCAATAACTTCCTTGATTTCTTCGTAAGGGGTAAGCTGGAGATCCTTTAGCTTTTTACCTTCAAAATCTTCCCGGGTCAAGCCCCACTTTTCAAAGTTGGTTCCTTCCGCCAGAATATAAGTGAAGTTGGAATCCAATAGGAAAATATTGGTTTTGGGAATGTTGGCTGCCAAAACGCGATATTGATTATCTCTTTGATTTTGAATCCTCTCCAGATTTTTTCTGTCTGAAATATCCTGAAAAAGACCTTCGTGAAGAATTATCTTGCCCGCTTCGGAAATCACATCACGGGTTCTGTCTTCAACCCAAACAAATTCTCCGGAAGTTGTTTTTATCCTGTATTCACCCGAAAAAGCGGGAACTCCATCGACTGTTTTACCCTCTTTGGAACTAGCAAGGATTCTTTCCGAATCGCTGGGATGCAATAAATCCAAAAAGGAAATCTGATTATTGATCAAATAGGCTGCATCATATCCAAAGCGATTGATGTTTTCAGAGATGTAATGGATTTTATATTTTTCATTTGGATCCACTCTGAACAGCACTGCAGGGCTGTTTTCTACTATCAGTTGAGCTCTTCGTGCGATTTGCTCTGATTTGTATTTTTCCTCCAATCCCCGTAGAATTATCGAATAGCCGATTTTCTCTTTTCCTTCAGCGTGAATCGCCTGGATTGAAATTTCAAAAGGTGATCGACCCGTATGTTTGGTTTGAATTTGGCGCTCAGATTTCCAAACTTCCCCCACCTTCAGCCCGGAAGAGATCTTTTCAAGCTTTTCGTTTCGCTCCCAAAGGATGGTTACCAATTCATTGAAATGACCATCAAAATCCCTCGCGGTATCCGGGCAACACAATTGGACAGCTGCCTCATTTAGGTAAATGACTTCAAAATCCAAATTTGTTACCAAAATCGGGTCATTTACCTGGGCTAAAATCTGCGACTGAAGGCGGAGATAGCTTTCGGAGGCTCTTTTGTGAGAGATATCCGTGCAAAACCCAAAAACCTCAAGTCCTTGGGTTAGAAATTCCCGTTTCCCCTCAATTTCATAACTGATAAATCGGACCTGTCCCTGTTTATCGGTTGTAGTAAACTCACCCGAAGTCCGGATCAAATCTCTACTGGAAAGTTTGAGTTTTTTGATGAACTCAGCTCTATACGGCTTGTCAATTCTAAAAATCAGGGCTAAAAATTCCTCCGTGATGGGCTTAGATCCCAAGCCAAAGAGGTTTGCCAATCCGCCTGAAAAATAAAAGCGGTTTTTGTGCGTACTGAACCTCCAAGACCCAGATTTAGAAAGGATCTCAGTATTGGCGAGCAAACTTTCGTTTCGCTCCATTTTTCGGGTCAATTGACTGCCCAAATAAGCTCCGGCCAAGACATCACCTAACTGTCTGAGAACCTGAATTTCCTTTTCTTCAAATGGAAAATCCTTGTCATTTGACTCAAATCGAATCAAGCCCAAAAGTTTGCCTCCAGAAATCATCGGAATCAAGATCCTGGAATTGACTATATCCCGGATTGCATGTTGAACCGATACTTCTCCTGAAATCAGGCGTACTTTTCCTTTTTCCAAAAAGGGCTGATTTTCAAAAATCATCCCCAACTCCTCCTTGGTCAACTGATACTGGCGGTTTCCCTCTTTGCCATGCGACCAGGAATTCAAAGCTTCCAATTCTTCGGATTCTCTGTTGAAAACCAAAATCTCCGCATGCTTGGCATTCAAAAATTCTCCAAACCTGGAAATGGCATTGAAAAATTCCTTTTCCAATTCTTTAAAGCTTCCATTGATCAACCGGGAAGAAATCTTGATGATCAGATTTTCGATTTCATATCGCCTTTGGAGTGACTTTCCGGTTTGGATGTATTCAGTGATATCCCTGGAACTGACAATAATGCCCTGAATCTGGGGGTGGCTAAGGAGATTTTTGGCAAAGCTCTCCAGGTAAATCCGCTTTCCGTCTTTTAATGTCACCCAAAAGTCAATGGCAACTTCTTCCTCCGATTTCAAAACTTCTGAAAAGTCCCCTTTGACAATTTCAATTTTTCCTTTTGAAGAAAATTCCTGATAATTCTTCCCTACTATTTCGTAAGGTTGGAACCCCAGCCTATCCAATACCGAATCGCTGATATATTTATAATTGCCGTGGCTATCGAGAATTGCGATCAGGTCATGGCTGTTTTTGAGGATACTCTGCATGTAACCCAGCTCTTCGGTCAAGGCTTCTCCATGAATCAGCACTTCCTCTTTCAGACTATAATCCCAAGTTTTGATCCGATTCCCCTTTGCAATCAAAAAATGGGAATTGTAACTCGACGGTAAGTTTATAAATACCCATTCGAATCGCTCTTTTCTGCCATTTAGAGAAATCAAGGGCTTAATAATCCTGGTTTTTTGGAGATTCCCAGTTTGGAAAAAATCTTCCAACTCCTTTTTCAATTCAGGGATGTCAAAAAATTCCTTCCAATTATCCTGAATGGGATTGAAATTATCTAAGAAGTATTTATTGAAATAAATGATTTCCTCCTCATCCATCAAAAACAGAGGTTCCTGGATTTCATTTAGAAAATCAGAAATATCGAATTGGTGGAACTGGTTCATGAATCAGGTGGAAGATTTTGAAGGAAGGGTTTGAATACCTCCAAAAGCGCGGTAATATTTGAAAAGTAAACTTTAAATACAAACAGAAAATCCCATTATTTTAGGTGAGGTTTCGGCTTGCCTTTTTTTTGGTTGGAAAAAATTGTTCAGCGAATTTGAATGTTGATCCAAACTTTCCTTGAGAAAAGCCCGTCTCTGCTCAAGAAACACACTAATTCTTAACCCAATTTCATTTCTATGATAATTTCCACAACTCCATCGCTTGAAGGTTTCAAAATTGATCAATACCTGGGAATCGTCTCTGGTGAGACTATTATAGGCGCTAACGTCTTCAAAGATTTTTTTGCCAGCATCACTGATATTGTCGGTGGACGGTCCTCAGCTTATGAGCAGGTATTGCGGGAAGCAAAGGCAACAGCCATGTCAGAAATGGAAATGCAGGCCAGACATTTTGGAGCCAATGCTGTAGTCGGAATCGACCTGGACTATGAAACCATTCGGGATGGTATGCTCATGGTAACCGTCTCCGGCACCGCGGTGAAAGTGACCAAACTCTAAATCAAAAAGGCCTGAATTGATCAGGCCTTTTTGATTTGCAACATGACACTTTTTGTGTCTGTGTTTTTACAAAAGTGATTTTCCACTATCACCACCGGTGCTGATTTGCACATATCCATGCATTTGGTCTGGAAAAATTTGCAATGTCCTTTGAGTGAACCTTCTGTGGCTGCTTCTTTC
>DATIAI010000424.1:0-7134 GCA_035458065.1 Algoriphagus sp.
TAGTATGGGAAATGACGCAGCTGACTTGAACGGAGACGGTTTGCCGGAGATATTCACAACAGATATGCTTCCCGAAAATCCGGAAATCTGGATGAAATCCGTCGGTGAAGACAGAGCTGAAGTGTATCAGGTCAAGGAGCAATTTGGCTATCAGGATCAATATGTGCGAAATCACCTTCAGTTGAATCAAGGTGAAAAAGGCTTTGCAGAGATCGCTCTTTTTTCAGGCGTTTTTGCTTCGGATTGGAGTTGGTCTCCGCTCATATTTGACATGGACAATGACGGATTACCTGACATTCATGTGACTAACGGGATCGTGAAGCGGCCAAATGATCTGGATTTTATCCAGTACAGTCAGCAAATTGAACCCAACCTGACTTTGGCAGAAGTGCATGAAAAGCAGATTGACCTGCTTCCAAGCTTGAAGATTTCCAATTTTGCCTGGAAAAATCAAGGGAATCTCGAATTCAAAAATGAGGCAGCTTCCCTGGGATTGGATCAGGAAAGCTACTCCAACGGTTCAGCTTATGCCGATTTGGACAATGACGGTGACTTGGATTTGGTGATCAACAACTTGGATCAACCCGCCTTCATTTATCAAAATCTAGCTCAACAAAAGGGTAATAACTTTTTGAGGGTAGACCTGAAGGCAAGGGGTAAAAATCCCTTTGGAATTGGGTCTCAGGTGATTATTTTCTCGGAAAATAAAAAATGGGTACAACGGTTAAGCACCAGTCGGGGATTTCAGTCTGGACCCTCTACTACTTTGGTTTTTGGATTGGGAAAAACCGCTTCAATTGACTCCATTCTGGTGAATTGGCCGGATGGAAAAATAGAAGTTTTCCCCAAAACTTCTTCGAATCAAAGTTTGGTCCTTTCACAAGGTGAGGGAAAAATTACCGAATTCGCCGATTCAAATCCAACTCCGTTAGGTAGTTTTGAGGAAATCAACTGGACACATTTGGAAAAAGACGAAGTGGATTTTACCAAGCGGGAATACCTTGCGCCTAAAAGCTTTTCCAAAATGGGTCCTGCCTTGGCCATTGCTGATGTGAACGGGGACGGTTTGGATGACTTCTATGTCGGTGGTGCAAAGGATCAAGCCGGAGCATTTTTTTTACAAAATCCCGAGGGGAAATTTGAAGAAATCCCCAATCCGATGTTTGAACAGCTGGCCAAAGCGGAAGATGTGGTGGCGGAATTTGCAGACCTCAACGGGGACGGTTTT
This sequence comes from Algoriphagus sp., assembly GCA_035458065.1. GTDB lineage: Bacteria > Bacteroidota > Bacteroidia > Cytophagales > Cyclobacteriaceae > Algoriphagus. The sequence goes on from DATIAI010000424.1 coordinate 1,229, forward strand.
TTGGATCTATTTGTAGGAAGTGGAGGAAATGAATACGAGTCTGGTAACCTGTTCTATTTTGACCGGATTTTCTTTGGGGACGGAACAGGCCATTTCAGATTCTCCATGAATTCCCTTCCGCCGATCGGTGAAAACACCTCATGCATTGCGATTCAGGATGCGGATGGAGACGGGGATTTGGACCTTTTTGTAGGTAGTTCTGTAAAAAGTGGTGACTATGGTGCAAGTCCAAAAAGCAGCTTGTTGATAAATCAGGGAAATGGGCAATTCAAGGATGAAACCGAACAATGGTTTGGATCCGAATTGGAAATTGGAATGGTCAATACCGCAAAGTGGGCTGATTTGGATGGTGACGGAAAATCGGAATTGGTGCTCAGCGGAGATTGGCAGGGAGTTCGGGTATTTGAGCTTTCACCCGAAAAGAAACTGAATGAAATCCGGCCCAAAGGCTTGGAATTTTCAGCAGGTTGGATCAATACCATTGAAGTTGCAGATCTCAATGGTGATGGAAGGTTGGATATTCTGACCGGAAATCTCGGACTGAACAGCAAACTCAAAGCATCAAAAGAAAAACCGGTTTGGCTTTATCACCATGACTTTGATGGGAATGGTCAGGCAGATCCGTTGATTTTCCATTTTATGGGAGAAAAACTGGTTCCATTCGCAACAAGAGACGATTTGATCAGACAGATTCCAGGGATCAAACGGATGCATTCATCCTACTCGGAATATTCCCAAATCGGCAAACCGGAAGATCTTTTTCCCAAAGAAGAGATCGAAAAAGTCAGAAAACTTCCAGCCTATGAATTCCGCTCCGGAATCTATTTCCAAAAGGAAGACCAAAGCTTTGAATTTGTTCCTTTCCTAAAAGAAGCGCAATGGAGCCCGATCATGGCAATAGAAGTAGATGAGCAGTCCGGCACAGTTTATCTTGGAGGTAATTCATCCGATTTCCGAGTGGATCTGGGCAAATCCATCAACATCGGGGTCTCAGCTTACACGTGGAGCCAGTCATCGTGGCTCAGAATAAGTCAATTCCGAAATCCGAAATCCCAGATCCGAAATTTAAAATCCCTTAAAACCACCAATGGAATTTCTATCCTCGGATCTCAAAACAATGGACCTCTAATCTGGATAAAGTAAAAACCTGAAGAAAATCATTTGGGATTGATACCCTTATAATTAGCTTTGAATCCTCATGTAAGTTGATTAAACCCAATCGCCCGACAAGGGAAATCCATCGTCAACTTAAAATTGAAAAACCCACTATGAGTACCCTTCGAATATCAGTAATTGCTCTGGTTTGGATCAGCGCATTTACATCATGCCAAAAACCGGCAGATTACACTCAGGCTATCAGTGATGGACAATATTTCCATCAGGCACAAAACCGGATTACTGAAGTCATCATTCATGACATCTTCTCTCCTCCGGTAGCTACTCGGATATATTCCTATGCTTCTTTGGCAGCATATGAAGTTGCGGCAGCAAGTGATCCGGCAAATTATGCCCCACTTCTCGGACAGTTGAATGGTTCAGAACCATTAAATCTAACTGTCCCGCAAAACGTTTATCCTCCGCTTGCAGCTTTGGCGGCCTATTATCATATGGGCACAGCATTGATTTTCTCCGAAGAAATGATGCACCAGCAGCGGGACAAAGCATTTGCCGAACTCAAGGAAAAAGGAATTCCGGATGAAGTGTTTGAGGCTTCGGTCAAGTTTGGACAGGAGGTAGCCGAAAAAGTAAGAGATTATTCCAAAAAGGATAATTATCACCAGAGCCGCTCCTTCCCAAAATACACGGTAGTTAATCAACCCGAGACCTGGCAACCTACTCCTCCTGCTTACATGGAGGCTGTGGAACCGCACTGGAATAAAATCCGGACTTTTGCGCTTGACTCAGCTGCCCAGTTTAAGGCAGGACCACCTCCTCCTTTCTCCTCAGATTCGACATCTGAATTTTACAAAATTGCTAAAGAAGTCTATGAGGCAAAGGTGAACATGACCGATGACCAAAAAGACATCGCCATGTTTTGGGATTGCAATCCCTACAAGATGAATGTGAAGGGGCATGTGATGTTTGCTGAGAAGAAAATCACGCCGGGCGGACACTGGATGAGCATTGCTTCCATCGCAAGTAAAGCTGCTGGCAAAGACTGGAAAGGGACAGTGGAGGCATACGCGCTCACCGCTGTTTCTTTGAATGAGGCATTTATCTCCTGCTGGGATGAGAAATACCGCTCGAAACTAATCCGTCCGGAGACGTATATCAACCAGTACATCGACGAGGAATGGGTTCCCCTGCTCCAGACTCCCCCATTCCCGGAGCACACCAGCGGGCACAGCGTAGCTTCCACAGCAGCTGCCTACACGCTGACTCAGCTTTTCGGAGATGAAATGCATATTGTAGACAGCTCCGAAGTGGCCTATGGTCTTCCAATCCGGGAGTTTAATGGATTTACTCAAATGGCTCAGGAAGCAGCGATCAGCCGTTTTTATGGAGGCATTCACTACATGCCGGCGATCACTGAAGGGATAGTTCAGGGAAAACAGGTCGGTGAACTGATCTGGAAAAAGATCTCAACGAAGCCGAAGCAAGTAGCGATGAAAAAATAGAATCAAGAGGCTTGAAGCGAGAATCAAGACGTTTTACCTTAGACACTAGATTTTAGAAAAGGAAGTCTGAAAGCTAAAGTCAGAAATTTAAAAGAGGTAGGAAGCAAGAGCTGAGAAACAAGAATCAATAAATCCCGAGGCGAGAGTTTCGGGATTTATTGTTCCTGACTTTTTGAAGAAAAAAATCTTCACCATTACCAACGTCAATATCATTAAGTCTGCGGTGTGTGATCCACTTTTAATTCAAATCGAAATGCATTGAAAATTAAATGCGATTTGATCCAAAAACTTAATTTTCTCAAGTTCCTTAATGTTTCAAAGCCTTTATTCATTGGAGAATTAAAAATCCAGAGTTGATTCCTCGGGATTTTTATTGATATAGCTTCTTATCCAGGATATACTCCTCCACTTTATCCGGAAGCAAGTACTTCACAGAATAGCCTTCCTGAATGGACTTGCGGATAAAAGTCGCAGAGATATCCAACAACGGTGCATCGATGGTTTTGATTTTGGGATGCTCAAATCCCTGTACCTCACCTGGTCTTGGATAAATAAAAATCTCGTAATTGTCCAAAATAGCCTGATGATTTTTCCACTTATGGAAATGGGTTAGGTTATCTGAACCCAAAAAAAGACAAAACTGATGCTGGGGATATTGGTCGCTCAGGTAAGTGAGCGTATCGATTGTGTAGCTGGGCTTAGGCATTCGGAACTCCACATCGCTTGCCCTGAAGTGAAAATGATCCGCAATTGCCAGTTCCACCATCCTCAGACGGTCAAACTCGTGAATCAGCGATTGCTGCTTTTTGAAGGGATTTTGGGGACTTACCACAAACCAAACCTCGTCGAGATCTGTGCGGTCATAAAGTGTATTTGCGATGATCAAATGACCGATGTGAATCGGGTTGAAGCTACCGAAATACAGCCCAATCTTCATGGTTACTTTGCCAAAAACTCAGAAACCAAGCGTACGGCTTCTCCGGTTGAGCGCTGAAAATCGTCATTCAAAATGGTCACGTCAAACTGCGGCTCGAAAGTCATCTCAAACTTGGCTTTGTATAATCTTCTGGAAAGGGACTCAGGAGTCTCAGTTCCCCGGTCGTTTAGTCGGGAAGCGAGTACTTCTATTGATGGAACTTTTACATAAATCGCCAAAGCCTGAGGACCAAAGTATTTTTTTAAAGCTAAACCTCCTTTGACATCCACGTCAAAAATCACCGCTTTTCCATTGTCCCAGATACGTTGGACTTCTTCTTTGAGGGTTCCATAAAAATTTCCCTCATAGACTTCTTCCCACTCCACAAATGCGTCTTCGTCGATTTTCTTCTTGAATTCTTCGATGCTTAAAAAATAATAATCTCTTCCGTGCACTTCATGTCTGCCTCTTTTGTCCCGGGTACAGGCCGAGATCGAAAATCCCAGATTGGGAACATGCTGGATGAGATGCTTTACCAAGGAGGTTTTACCTGATCCCGAGGGTGCTGAGAAAATAATCGCTTTTCCTTGGGTTTGGCTCATTTGCTTTCCTGAATCATCTGGCGAATGGAATCAGCCAATTCCGTGGGTACGGGTTGTTTGGTACACTTGGTTTTCAGCACTTCACGGATGGCTTGTTCCAGGTGAAAATGCTCAAAGCAAGGCTGGCATTTGGCCAGTTTCTCTTTCAAAACTTCCTTTCCGTTTTCGGCGAGTTCTCCGTCAAGGATGCTTTCGAGCAGCTGAAAGCATTTGCTCACATCATTGCATTGGAGCTTTCGCTCTCCGGGTGATAGGTCATTAATTTCCATGAGTAATCGATTTAATCCTCCTCTTCTTCATCAGTATTATAGCCCATCGATTGGGCGTATTCTTTCAGTTGATCTTTCAAAAGATTCCTGGCTCGGTGTAGCCTGGATCTTACCGTCCCGATGGGAATATCGAGAATCTTCGCCATTTCTTCGTAGGTAAATCCCTCCAAATCCGCCAAAATGATCACGGTACGGAAGTCTACCGCCAGTGCATTGAGCGCATTAGAGATCTCATCTCCCAGCATATCCTTGACAGACTCCGCCCTGAGATCAGTTGTGCTTTGGTAGTCAACATCATCCGAGTTGTAGAAAGTTTCAACCTCTTGGTAATCTACCTTGGCAGGTTGCTTACTTTTCTTTCTGTACTCGTTGATAAAGCTGTTTTTCAGAATTCTGAAAAGCCAGGCTTTGGCATTCGTGCCTTGCTCAAACGAGTTGATGAACCTGAAGGCCTTCATGTAGGTATCCTGCACGAGGTCTTTGGCATCATCCTCGTCAAAGGTGAGTCGAAAAGCAAAATTGTACATGGAATCTATGTGCGGCATAAATTCCCCATCGAAGATGGCCGTTTTCTCTTCCTGAGAATATTTCCTTCGCTGTACTTCAGACATAAGGTTCAAAAGTAGTGATTGGCTCAATTTATAACCAGTAATTGAACCGAAAGTCAGCTTATTTAATTTATTTTGTTGCTGATAAAGTTCCAAACTCGGAACGAAACTCCCCCATCAACAGGTAATTGCTATGTTTTTCTTTAGGCTCTTGTCCTACTTGCCCCTTTCGGTTTTATATCTGTTTTCAGATCTGATTTACCTCATAGCCCGATATGTGATCAGTTACCGCAAAAAGGTGATCGACGAAAACCTGAAATTTGCCTTCCCGGAGAAAACCGCCGAAGAGCGAAAAAAGATCCGAAATAAATTTTACAGAAATTTCACTGACGCCTTTTTTGCGGAGACGATCAAGATGCTGACCATTTCCGAAAAAGAACTTCGTCAAAGATTTTATGTTGTCAATCAGGAAATCATCGATAACGAAGTCCAAAAAGGAAAAAGCGCACTGATGATGGCAGGCCACGTTTTCAATTGGGAAATGGCGATTTTAGGAGTTGCCCTCAACACTAAAGTCACGGCAGAAACGGTTTACCTGAAGCTGAACAATGCTTTCTTCAACCGGTTGATGTTGAATATCCGGACCCATTTCGGTGGGGTGATGACTGAAAAAAGAGAGTTCCGCAAAAGCATGATCACCATGCGGAGTCAGCCGAGAATCGTACATTTGGCTGCAGACCAACGCCCTCCAGGTTCAGAAAACCGCTACCAGCGGGAATTTCTAAATCGGCCAGCCTATTTCTTCGAAGGCGGAGAATTTATGGCAAAAAAAATGCAGCTTCCAGTGTTCTTCGGAACGATGACCAAAGTAAAACGGGGACATTATCGGTTTGAATTTGCCAAAGTGGCCGAACCTCCATACGATAAACATGAGGCGCACAGCATCACGGATG
>DATIAI010000425.1:0-21806 GCA_035458065.1 Algoriphagus sp.
GAAAGGCCAAATTTGGTTTGGATATCGGGAATCCGGGAAGCCCAGGAGGAAAAACAAAGACCGACGAAAAAAAACATCGCTCCTACAGCCACGCGGCGTTTGGAAAGGTAATTCATGAGGTTGGGTAGGTTGAAAGGCTCGCAAATTTAGGAATAATGGTCTGGATTTGGGAAAAGTTTCGAAAAAGGACCAAACTATTCCCTCCAAGCCCTAGTTTTGAGTGAAAGAGCTACTTATGGAATTTGTCATTGTGGGAGGCATTTTGGTGACGATAATACTTCTGATCCGATTTATCGTCAAAAAGGTATTTAACTAAAAAAGCCACCCTCTTTCGAACGTGGCTTAGATTTTTTCCCTTTAGTTAATTCGGAAGCTTATCGGCAAACTTGCCGTAGACCCAAGTTCCTGCTAAAGCTGAAATCAAGGTCACCAAAACAACGGTATATCCACTTCCGATCTGTGCAAACAGAGGTCCCGGACAAGCGCCGGTAATCGCCCAACCCAATCCGAAGATAAATCCTCCGATCACTTGGCCTTTTTTGAAGACTTTGTCCTGAATGAGGATGGTCTCCCCATGAATAGTTTTGATATTCAATCGCTTGATCAATTGGATGGAAATTATCCCAGTCACTACCGCTGAACCGATCACTCCATACATGTGGAAAGACTGAAGTCTGAACATTTCCTGTATTCTGAACCATGAAATGATTTCAGCTTTCACAAAGACAATCCCAAATAGAGTTCCTAAAATCAGGTATTTCAGCAACTCCAAACCTTTGTCACTTTCGGAACTGAGATTGGGTGCTGCGCAATTCTCATCTCTGTCAATTACTATATTCTTTTCTGCTACTTTCATTTTTTGTCAATAATTAAAATCCTACCATTTTCATCAAAGGCTCCATTAATACAAGTGTCATCAGGAAGCCACCGATCATGAAGAATATAGTGGCTACCAAGGATGGCCATTGGAGGTTACTGATTCCCATGATCGCATGTCCAGAAGTACAACCTCCTGCATATCGGGTCCCAAATCCTACCAGAAACCCACCAATCACAAAAAACAGCAGGCCTTTTGCATTGAAGAGATTGCTCCAGGTGAATATTTCAGCAGGCATTAAATCCGAGAAATCAGTAATTCCCAAGGCAGCCAAGTCGGCTTGAGTTGCTTCAGAGATCACGATAGTTTCCGGATTGGCCAGGAAAGTCACAGCCAGGAATCCACCAATCCCTACCCCCAAAACGAAAAGCAGGTTCCACATTTCATTTTTCCAGTTGTAGGTGAAAAACGGGATTCCTGCAGGCACGCAGGCCGCACAGATATGCCGCAGAGAAGATGAAATTCCAAAGGTTTTGTTTCCCAGAATTAATAAGGCCGGAACGGTAAGTCCAATCATCGGCCCTGCCACATACCAAGGCCAAGGCTGAGAAATCCATTCAATTAATTGATTCATATATTATTTTATAAATTTTGTTTAGGTGAAAATCAGGCAGGATTGTAATGAGTTCAACTTTTCTATTTAACTCGCTGAATTTGTAAAGCAAAGTTGTCTCCTTAATTCAGATTACTAGTGTGACTTTGATCACATCGAGAGGTACAATACTGAAAATGGCAAGCTTCAGAGCCTGCCATTTCACGTGTTGTAATTTCTTTTTTTGTGCCACATGGAATGCCCAAAATAATCCTCCCACATTTGGGAGAAGTATTTTGCATGGGCATTTCAAATTAAGCAACTTTTCTCGCAGTTAATCAGAGTAAGGTCGTAGGGCAAACGTAATCGGTCACCTTGAATTTCTCTGATTCTTTGATCGCCTTGAACCCTCCCGCTATGTCGATCAAATTGTCGTAACCTCGGGCTCTGAGTACGGAGTTGAAGATCATAGATCTGTAGCCTCCGGCACAGTGCACGTAATAGGTTTTGTTTTTGTCTACTTTCAACATGCTGTCATTAATGTAGTCCAGCGGAGTATTTTCAGCTTCAACCACATGTTCTGACAAATATTCAGAATTCTTTCTTACATCCAGGATGTTGATATCGGGATCCCCTTCCTTGATTTTTGCCAATTCGTCTACGGTAATTGAAGTAATTGAATCGACCTCATGTTTTGGAGAATTTTTCCATGAGGCAAATCCGCCTTTCAGGTATCCGATACAATAATCATAGCCAACCCGAGCAAGTCTGGTTACAACTTCTTCTTCACGGCCTTCTTCGGTAACTACCAGGATTTCCTGCTTGAGGTCAGGAATCATTGCTCCTACCCATACAGCAAAGCTCCCGTCGATTCCGATATTGATTGAGTTTGGGATAAATCCTTTTGCAAACACTTCCGGGCTTCGGGTATCCAAAATCAAGGCCCCGGTATCATTGGCAACAGTTTCAAATTCCTCAGGGCTCAATGGATGAACACCTCTTTCCAATACCTCATCAATACTGTCATATCCCTGGATATTCATCATCACGTTTTGTGGGAAATACGCAGGAGGCGGAGTCAAACCTGTCAACACTTCTTTGATAAAGGCTTCTTTAGAAATCGGTTGTAGCGCATAATTTGTCTTCTTCTGATTGCCCAAAGTATCGGAGGTCTCCTTGCTCATGTTTTTGCCGCATGCGGAACCTGCTCCGTGAGCCGGATACACAATCAGGTCATCTGATAAAGGCATGAGCTTGTTTCTCAAAGAATCATACAAATGACCCGCAAGTTTTTCCTGGGTTAGATCCTTAATGACTTTCTGAGCCAAATCCGGCCGGCCAACATCACCGATAAATAAAGTATCGCCTGTGAAGATTGCCTCGGCTTTTCCTTCTTCATTGTAAAGCAAATAGCAGGAAGACTCCATGGTGTGGCCCGGTGTGTGTATCACCTTGATCTTGGCTTTACCAATTGTAAATTCCTGGTTGTCTTCGGCGATGATCGCATCAAAACCAAGCTTCATTCCTGTGGGTCCATACACAATCTTTGCGCCGGTTTTGGCTGCAAGATCCTTATGGCCGGATACGAAGTCAGCATGGAAGTGAGTTTCAAAAACGTACTTGATTTTCGCGTTTCTGCGTTCAGCTTTTTCAATATAAGGTTGAACTTCTCTTAGCGGGTCGATCACAGCTGCTTCGCCCTCTGACTCAATATAATAAGCCCCCTGAGCAAGACATCCGGTATAAATTTGTTCGATTTTCATAAGACTATAGTTTGATTTTTTTAGGCCAGAAGGAATCTTACATTTCGGGAAATCATTGCTCCGAATGACGCGATCTCCATGTTCGATTTCATTTGGCTTTACTTTTTTTTCTTTTAAAACTTTGTCAAAATTATTTCTGAGGAACCTGATTCAAAATGACATTAGTCACATTAAGTTCAGGCTTTGGCCATCAGATTGGAATTAATTATCTGAACCAACTGGTGAGCAGGAACCACCCCGGATTGTCTCCAGATCGTTTTCCCCTTATGGAAAAGTATTAAAGTGGGCACACCTCTCACCTGAAATTTGCTCGCAGCAAGCGGATTTTTATCCACATCAACCTTCACAATTTTCACTTTGTCGCCCATCTGACGGGATGTATCCTCCAAAACCGGCTGCATCATTTTACAGGGTCCGCACCAGGTAGCAAAGAAGTCTACCAGCACCGGAGTGTCCCCGTCTATTAATTCCTGAAATGTTTTTGGTTGTGAACTCATGGATCTTCCTTTTAAATTCTCTACAAAAGTAGGCTTAGCTTAGGTATTCTACAGTAATATTTGTCACAGGATGATTTACCCTATTAATGCTCAGGAGTTTTAAAAAGTGCTAAAAAACCCGGACTTGGAGTAAAATTTTATATTTTCGCCCCGACTAATTTACCGTTTTAATGCTCAATTATAAGCAGATCAATAACGTTACCGGCTGGGTCATTTTTGCCGTTGCCACGCTGGTTTACATTCTGACCGTAGAACAAACCGCCAGCTTTTGGGATCCGGGAGAATTTATTGCAGTATCCTACAAGCTTCAGGTACCCCATCCTCCAGGAGCACCATTTTTCCTGTTGATCTATCGGTTTTTCGGTTTTCTGGCAATGGGAGACGGTTTGCAGGTGGCATATTGGATGAACGTAGGCAGCGCCTTGTTTTCTGGTTTTACCATTCTTTTCCTGTTTTGGTCAATTACTCTTTTTGGAAAAAGAATCTTTGCGATCGAAGAAGGTCAAGAAACAAAAAGCCAAACTATCGCTCTGATGGGTTCGGCGATTGTAGGCTCGCTGATTTACACTTTCTCAGATAGTTTCTGGTTTTCAGCTGTCGAGGCGGAAGTTTACGCCATGTCATCGTTCTTCACTGCGATTGTGATTTGGGCCTTTTTGAAGTGGGAAGTGATCAAAGATCCGAAAATGGAAAACCGATGGATGATCTTTATCGCCTATTTGGTTGGACTTTCGATCGGTGTTCACTTGCTTAACCTGGTGACCCTGCCAGCTTTGGCATTGGTTTATTACTTCAAAAAATACCCAAACCCATCCCTCAAAGGAGCCATTTATGCCATGTTTCTGGGAGGAGTTGCCTTGATCATTATCAACAACCTGATCATTCCGGGACTTCCAAGCTTGGCAGGATCGATGGAAATCTTCTTTGTCAACAGCATGGGCTTACCTTTTGGCGCGGGGATCATCGTGTTTATGATCTTGTTTTTGGGAGCTTTGATCTACGGCATCAGGTTCTCCATGAAAAGAGAAAAGCCTCTGCTTAACACCATTCTGCTATCTCTTACTTTTATTTTGATCGGATATGGCAGCTATGCACTGATCATCATCAGAGCCAATCAGGATCCGGTCATCAATGAAAACGGCCCTGCGGATATCGTGAGCTATGTATCCTATCTGAAGAGGGAACAATACGGATATAGACCCTTGCTTCACGGGCAATACTTTACTGCTCAATTGGTGGATCAGGTAGAAGGTGCTCCTGTTTATATGAAAGGCAAAGACAAGTACGAGATCGTAGATTATGAGCTGAAAAACACTTACGACCCCGCCAAAACCACGATTCTGCCACGTATTTATTCCACTCAGGAAAATCATAAGCGGATTTACCGCTCCAAACTGGGTCTAAAGGAAGGACAGGAACCGACCTTCGGTGACAACATCTACTTCATGCTCAGCCATCAGCTCGGACACATGTACTGGAGGTATTTTATGTGGAATTTCTCCGGCAGGGAAAGTGACTTCACTGATGCCCCTTGGATAGGTCTGACGGATGCTTTTGGTGATAAGTATCCTGACTACATCAAAGAAAACAAAGGTCATAACAACTACCTGATGTTGCCTTTGATCCTCGGATTAATTGGGATTTTCTTCCAAGCGAAGAAGGATCCAAAATATTTCTATGTCAATCTCATGCTCTTCCTGATGATGGGTGTGGTATTGGTGCTTTACCTCAACTCCCCTCCGGTGGAGCCACGGGAGCGGGATTACATTTATGTGGGTAGTTTTTATGCTTTCGCCATCTGGATTGGTTTGGGGGTTCTTGCTATTGCCCATGGCTTGGCAAAAGTCACCAAAAATCTGAGTACCGGAGCTGTTATTGCCACCCTGGTCACTTTGCCGATTGCAGGATTGATGGGCGCTCAAAACTGGGACGACCACAACAGAAAAGGCCGTTTCTTCTCGGTGGATTCTGCCAGAAACTTCCTGGCATCCTGCGCACCAAATGCTATCCTCTTCACCGGAGGTGACAATGACACTTTCCCGCTGTGGTATGTGCAGGAGGTGGAAAATTTCCGTACGGATGTACGGGTAATCGTTCTTAGCTACTTCGATACCGACTGGTATGTGAAGCAAATGACCCGTCCTGTCAACGAATCAGAAGCGCTTCCATTCTCCTTGACAGAGGAACGCTATCAAAAAGGAACCAATGATGTGCTATACGTCATGGAACAGGAAAACCTGAATGCGATTTCAGCTTCGGAATACCTTAGACTTTTGAACTCCGGATCTGATTTGCTGAAAATGAAAACAGGTGGAAAAAGCGTAGTGAACATGGTTCCGTCCCGCAACCTGATTTTGGAAGTGGACAGCAGTTTTGTCTCAAATGAAGAAATCGTTCCTCCTCAGTTTAGAGAATTCTTTGCACCGCAGATGAATCTTCAGGTCAAAGGTCAGTATGTAACAAAAGGCACCTTGATGCTGATCGATTTGATCGTGAGCAACAATTGGGAAAGACCTATATACTTCAACAATACTTCCTTGTCATCTATCGGAATCAATGTAGAGGATCATGTGGTGATGGAGGGTATGACTTATCGTCTACTCCCAATCCGCAAGCCTGACTTTATCCGTGAGGAGCTTGTCAATACTGATATTGCCTATAAGAATTACATGGAAAAATTCGCATTCCGCGGCATGGACAATCCGGATGCATATCTGGACGAGGAATACCGAAGATTTACTTCCAACCACCGAAGTTCGCTCAATACCATTGTAATGGCACTTTTGGATGAAAGCAAAATGGAGGAGGCCGCTAACCTGCTGAACTATGGTCTGAAAACCATGCCAGACGAAGCCATTCCGTATGACCTAAGCAGCGGACAGTCAGTTCCACTTTTCTTTGAGGTCGGAGAGGATGAAAAGGCCCTGGACATCGTTGACAAAATCTCCAAGAGGTCTCTTGACATGATCGAATTCTACACCAGGGAAGACCGCGGATATGATCGGGATATGATGATTTCCATCGAAATGGTGAAATATTTCATTCCCCTTTTGGAAGAAAGAGGCTACCAGGAAGAAGCCCAAAATCTAAAACTCAGACTGGAAAGTCTGATCGGGACAGAAAGCGCCCAACCTGGAATGTTGGAAAGAAGGTAAATAAACAAGTGGAAACAGAAAAGGCGAGGATTTGATTCTCGCCTTTTTTTTAATTGATAAGAGAAAGATTAACATAAAAGAATTTTACCACAGAGAAAAAATGGAGAGGCAAGTATCAAGGCTTTTTGATGTTGCTAGAACTTCAATCATTTTTCCTCCCAATATTCTTTTGTGAGGTCACAGAGAAAAGCTAAAGCTTTTAAAAAACTTCTTGCCTTAGTGTCTTCGTGGCAAAGGCATTTCAGAAATTACTTTTTCCAAAGAATATAAAACAAATCCAACCCTTTCATTGGATCCTCTACCAAGGGAAAATCCTCATGGGTGATTTCTACCACAGAACTACCCTGCTGCTTGTGCAGCTTGTTTCGGTTCATCCGGTTGAGGATTTCATAGGGCATTCTCAATATTGAAGCTGGTAGCTTGTACTGTAGGTCAAATATGTCAAAGCGCATGATTTTCTGCACTGACTTTCGGTTGGCTTCATGGTATGCCCAAACTTTCTCATTTCCTCCAATACCTTTTGCTTCGACTTTGTCAAAAATCCCTGCGGCTAGATCAATCAATTCCTGAGGTTTATATTCACGCTCATGCCAAGGATTGCGGGAAAGCGTGTGGGTAATATTTGGAGTTGAGATGATAGCTTTTCCCCCAGGCTTCAGCATCCGATAGATTTCCTCAAGAAAAAGTCGGTCGTTTTCGATATGCTCGATCACCTGAAAACTTACGATTGTATCATAGGAATTATCGCTGAAACCTACAAAAGGCGGAATGACCGCCTGACGGAAATCCACACTTGGAAACTTGGCTTTCAGCATTGAGATCACTTCTCCGATTTTATCCAAACCTAAGTAGCTCGAAGCCAAAGGCAACAATTCCTCAACACCTCTCCCCTCTCCGCAGCCTACCTCCAGCAAGTCTCCGGATACCCAAGGTTTGGCCGCAATGTATGCTTTGAGAAGCCTTTGGTGAATTGGATTGTCGCTGATCAACTTGTCGGAAGCGATCTCCGTTGTATAGGTAGCCATTCGAAATTTTAGTATTTTGGCAAAAGTAAGTCTAATTTTTAAAACCCGAGATTAAGACCCAATGAATCGAATCACCACGCCACTCTTCTTTTTTCTATTATCAATACTAGTTGTACCCAATTTTTCATTTGCACAAAAAACTCTTTCTGCCACTGACCAAGCCCTTCGCTATTCTCTTTATTCCCGATTGGGCCTGAAAATCATTCCTATAAAAACCAGTGACACCAGTTTCAAAGTCCAATTTGTCATTGAGAAAATCGAGGAGAATCCGGCTTTTTCCAATTTCAGCTTTAGCTACGCGATTCTCAATTCTTATGAGCAGGAAATTCTTTCTGACCTGACAACTGTTTTGACACAAGACGACTTAAAAGCTGATACTGAGCGGCATTGGATTTTTGAAAAAACGGTGGAGATACCCGAAAGTCAAAAAACTGCTATTGCTTTGTTAACCGTGTTGGATACCAGACAGGATGATGAATATGTTTACCATATCGACCTGAAAAGTGATTTTGTCTTGGATCATCCTGATTTTGGTGCCTACTATGCCAATGATGTGGCATTTGATCAGAACTATCTCAACAAGGAAGAATCGCTGCTTTTCAAAACTGTCAAATCTCCTTCAATCCATACTTTCTTTTATCCGATGGTTTTTGACGTTCCATTTCCTCCGATGGAAACCCGGCCTGCAGATATTCCCAAAGAATTGAATGTGATCAATATGGGTGATTTTTTAGCAAATGTCCCGAAGCAGCTAAATGAGGAAGGCTACTTTTTTTTCCAGACTGATACAGCGGCTTCTACAGGACTTTTGCTGAAAACGGTACATGAATCTTTCCCCAAAGTCAAAGATTGGGAAGAAATGGTGCAGATGGTGACCTACATTTCTACCCGAAAGGAGCATGAAGCTTTGCTTTTAGCACAGGATAAGAAAAAAGCCCTGGATGAATATTGGATTGCACTGACTCGAAACCCGGAGATTGCCAAAGAGCTTATCCGCAACTATTTCCGGATGGTGGAGTTCGCCAACATTCTATTTACTGATTTCAAAGAAGGCTGGAAAACAGATCGTGGAATGGTCTATATAGTGATGGGTCCACCGCAGGAAGTGAATTTTTACCTGGACCGGGAAGTCTGGTCTTATGCCGGTATGGACGCAAGCTCAAAAATTAGGTTTACCTTTGCGCGGGCAAAAACTATTCTTAGCCCTCATTTCTACACCCTGAACAGATCCCGAGCCTACCAGCCGGTTTGGTTCAAAAACATTTCCCAATGGAGAAGCGGAAGGATGGCTTTCTGATCGATAAAGGAGCCTCAGACAAAGATTTTATTTTCGGTACCCGCGCAGTAATGGAATCAATCCATGCCGGAAAAGAAATAGATAAAGTGCTTGTTCAGAAAGAGTTGAACAATGACCTGATCAAGGAATTGCTTCAACTCTGCAAAGAAGAAAAAATCCCTGTAGTGCGCGTTCCGGACGCAAAACTCAACCGGATCACACGCAAAAATCATCAGGGCGTAGTCGCTCAGATGTCATCGATTGAATATGCTTCTTTGGACAATGTCATTGACAATTGCTTTGCCATCGGCAAATCCCCTCTGATTTTGGTTTTGGATCATATTACCGACGTGAGAAACTTCGGAGCCATCGCCAGAACAGCAGAGTGTGCGGGAGTTGATGCGATCGTAATCCCGGAAAAAGGAAGTGCTCAGATCAATTCCGACGCCATAAAAACCTCCGCAGGAGCCTTGAATTTCCTGCCGGTAGCACGTGTGAGAAACTTGTTTTATGCCTGTAGAGACTTGCAGAAAATGGGCTTAACCTTGGTGGCAATCACAGAAAAAACTGAGAAGGTGATGTACGATGCTGATTTTTCTTCCCCGGTCGCTTTGGTGATGGGATCCGAAGAAGACGGCATATCTCAGGAAATCATGGGAATCGTTGACGATCGTGTCAAAATTCCAATGGGTGGAAATATTGAAAGTTTGAATGTGTCAGTTTCTGCCGGAGTGGCGATTTACGAAGCGATCAGACAGAGAAAGAAATGATCAATGTTCAATGACCAATGTTCAATGATCAATGTTCAATGATCAATGTTCAAATTTCAAGTTTAAAATTAGGTCTCCTGATATTTGAATATTGAGTTTGATCATTGAAAATTGATAATCTAAACTATCGAAGCAGATTACGAAGATGATGGTGAAAAATCATCTCACTTGGGGAGGATTCTAAACGAAATCCTCCCCTTTCTTTTTGGCGTTGGCCACAAAATCTCTGAATTTTTTTTCGCCGTCGAGTTTACAGATCAAAAGGACGTTTTCAGATTCGTTGATCAGGTAATTATTCAACCCCTCGATCACGACCAATTTGCCGCTGTCCACTTTGACAAAACAGTTTTCGGTTTCATAGAGCATTGCATTCGCTTCGACCACATTGTTGTTTTCATCCTTTCCTCTCAACTCGTGAAGGCTTTGCCAAGAACCCAAGTCTGACCATCCAAAATCGCCTAAAATGACATAGACTTTGTCTGACTTTTCCATGATTCCAAAATCAATGGAAACATTTTTCACTTGAGAATAAGCTCTGTTGATAAATTCTTGCTCGCTGGGGTTTCCAAAATGCACCTTGCCTTCCTCAAAAGCCTCAGCCACATCCGGCATATTTTCACTGAATGCATCCAGAAGGCTTTTAACTTTCCAAACAAACATCCCCGAGTTCCAGACAAAATCTCCGCTATCGACAAAAGTCTTGGCAAGTTTGGGATTTGGCTTTTCTGTGAAAGTTTTGACCTTCATGGCCAACTCGCCATTTTCATTGTCCAGGTATTGAATATAGCCATATCCGGTTTCGGCACGATTTGGTCTTATCCCCATCGTAATCAATCTTCCTTCAACCTGAGCGGCATCCACCGCCCGGATAATTGTGTTGATAAACCGTTGTTCCTGAAGGATCAAATGATCCGCCGGTGTGACTATCAAAGTTGCATTGGGATCAAATGCATGAATTTTATAAGCTGCATAGGCAATGCAGGTAGCGGTATTTCTTCTGAGGGGCTCGGTTAGAATCTGATTTGGTTTCAGTTCGGGCAATTGCTCGTTGACCAGATCGAAATAGCTCTGATTAGTTACCACAAAAAACTGCTCCGGTTCGGCAATTTCCCTGAAACGGTCAAAAGTCATCTGAAGCAGGCTTCGGCCAGTTCCAAGAATATCCAAAAATTGTTTGGGCCGGTTATTTCTGCTATATGGCCAAAACCGGGAACCGATTCCTCCGGCCATAATCACAATGTAGGGTTTGTCCTGCATGCTGGGTTAGACTATACCTTCTTTCATCAAATCATGAATATGGACAAAACCCGCGATTTTTTCCCCATCCATAGCGACTAATTGGGTGATATTATGATTGCGCATCAGATTCAGCGCACGAATGGCAAATTCATCCTTTGAAATAGTCTTAGGTTTTACAGTCATGATGTCCTTTGCCTTCAAAGCTTGGATGTCCAGGGTTTTCTCCAGCATCCTTCTCAAGTCCCCGTCAGTAATAATTCCGGTCAGGTTTCCATCTGCATTATTCACTGCTGTGGCCCCAAGCCTTTTTCCTGAAATTTCAATAATCACTTCAGTCAGTCCGGCATCTTCGCTTACCACAGGGATCATTCCTTTGGAAAGAACATCTCCGACTTTCAGATAAAGCTGCTTTCCCAGTGAACCTCCCGGATGATATTTTGCAAAATCATCAGAGGTAAATCCCCTAGCTTCCAACAAACAAACCGCCAAAGCATCTCCCAATGCCATGTGTGCAGTGGTGGATGTGGTAGGGGCTAGATTATGAGGACAGGCCTCCTCTCCTATGGTGGCATTCAGGACAAAATCGGCCTGCTCTGCCAAGTAAGAATTGGTATTGGAAACCAAAGCAACCAAGACAGATCCAAGTTTTTTCAAAAGAGGAACCAAGACCTTGATTTCAGGAGTATTACCTGATTTTGAGATACATATCACAATATCTTCTTCCTGGATCATTCCCAAATCTCCGTGAATCGCATCCGCTGCATGCATGAAAATTGCAGGTGTTCCAGTCGAATTCAATGTGGCAACAATTTTATTGGCGATGAGAGCACTTTTCCCCACACCGGTAATCACCACCCGTCCTTTGGAAGTTAGAATTTTTTCCACACAAGCCTCAAAATCGCCATCTATACAATCGACCAGATTTAAGATCGCATTTGCCTCATTTTGCAAAACTCGCTTGGCTGTATATCTAATATTTTTAGCTAAATTCAATTTTACCTGCGTTAATCACTAATTTTGAACAAAGGTATAAAAACTAATCGTTCATTCCTGTCAAAAGGGAGTCATCACCCACTAAGCCGCTTCTTCTCGTGGAGGAAAAAGTCAAAGCAGATCTCAAGAAAATCTTCGGATTCAGCCAGTTCCGTGGGAACCAGGAACTCATAGTCGACAACCTGCTCAATAATCGGAATACATTTGTGATCATGCCTACCGGAGCAGGCAAATCCCTCTGTTATCAACTGCCAGCAGTTGTATCTGAAGGGACAGCAATTGTTATTTCACCGCTGATTGCCTTGATGAAAAATCAAGTTGACCAGCTGAATGCAATTGGTGTAAACGCCCATTTTCTTAATTCCACACTCACCAAGTCGGAAGCGACCAAAGTGAAAAATGAGGTTTTAAAGAAAAAAACCAAGCTTTTATATGTCGCTCCCGAATCTCTGACAAAGGAGGAAAATGTCGCCTTCCTAAAGTCAGCTCATTTGAGTTTTGTTGCAATTGATGAGGCACATTGTATTTCGGAATGGGGTCATGATTTCCGTCCAGAATACCGTAAAATCAAGTCCATAGTAGGACAGATTGCCCCCAATCTACCGATCATAGCCCTCACAGCCACTGCTACCCCAAAAGTGCAGCAGGATATTCAGCGAAACCTGCAAATGGAAGAAGCTGATTTGTTCAAATCCTCATTCAACCGGACTAACCTTTTTTATGAGGTTCGTCCTAAAGTAAAGAATGAGTCAAAAAAATCCCTGATCAAATTCATCAAGCAGCACAAAGGCAAATCAGGAATCATCTATTGCCTTAGCAGAAAAAAGGTGGAGGAAATCGCCGAGCTCCTAAAGGTCAATCAAATCGATGCTGCACCTTACCATGCCGGGTTGGACTCTGCTGTTCGGATCAAAACCCAGGATGACTTTCTGAACGAAGAGTTGGATGTGATTGTAGCTACCATCGCTTTCGGAATGGGAATCGACAAACCTGATGTCCGCTATGTAATTCACTATGATGTACCAAAATCCCTGGAAGGTTACTATCAGGAGACCGGTCGGGCTGGGCGCGATGGATTGGAAGGACATTGTCTGATGTTTTATCGATATGAAGACATTGTCAAGCTTGACAAATTCAATAAGGACAAAGCCGTCACAGAGCGTGAAAATGCCAAAATCCTACTTCAGGAAATGGCTGCCTACTCTGAAACGGGAGTCTGCAGAAGGAAATTTATCCTGAATTATTTTGGGGAAACTCTCAATGAGGATTGTGGATTCTGCGACAACTGTAAGCGGGAACGGGAAACCTATGAAGGTATGGATTACCTTTTGGTAGCCCTGGAAGCTGTCCAACAAACCAACGAGCGGTTCAGTTTGGAACATTTGGTCAAAGTGATCATGGGCGAAATGGATGATTATATCCAAAGCTACAAACACGACCTGTTGCCGGTGTACGGTAAGGGTAAAGAAGAATCCGATAAACATTGGACTTCTGTGATCCGACAAGCCATGATTACCGCGCTTTTGGAAAAAGACATAGAAAATTATGGGATTCTTAAGCTCACCCAAAAAGGTGTTGAATTTATGGAGTCACCCTATTCTGTGGATTTGTTTAAGGACCATGACTTTGAAAAACTTTCTGAATCAGAAACTCAGGAAGTCCAGATCAGTACAGGTCCCGCATACGATGAGAAGCTGTTTGAACTGCTTAAATCTGAGCGAAAGAGAGTAGCAAAAACAAAAAACCTCCCTCCTTATGTCATTTTCCAGGACCCCTCTTTGGAAGAGATGGCGACAGTTTATCCCACCACCAGGGAAGAACTTGCACAAATCAATGGTGTGGGTATGGGAAAAGTTGTCAAATTTGGGGCTCCATTCCTGAAGCTGATCACTGCTTATGTGGAGGAAAATGAAATCGAAACTGCCACTGAGGTAGTTGTAAAAACTGCCGGAACCCGATCCAAGGTTAAGATTTCAATTATCCAGCAGATTGACCGCAAAATCGACCTGGATGAGATTGCCGAAAATCTCAATATTTCAATGGGTGAACTGCTTCAGGAAATTGAGCAGATTACTTATAGCGGAACTAAACTAAATATCGATTACTACATTCAGCACATCATGGATGAGGAGCGGGAAGATACCCTCCATGAATATTTCATGAATGCAGAAACCGATCATATCAAAGCGGCTTTGGAAGAGTTGGGCGACGAAGATTTTGCAGAAGACGAACTGCGAGTCTATCGGATCAAGTTCATCTCCGAACATGCCAATTAAAAACGAAACGAGTCAATGAATATACTCTTATTGGGTAGCGGAGGCAGAGAACATGCCTTTGCTTGGAAGATTGTACAAAGTCCGGAATGTACCCGGCTTTTTGTGGCACCCGGAAATGCCGGTACCGCCGAAATCGCTCAAAACGTACCCCTTTCTGTCACAGATTTCACAGGCATTTTCGAGTTCATTCTAGCTAATTCCATTGATTTGGTAGTGGTTGGACCTGAAGAACCTCTGGTAAAAGGCCTGGTGGATTTCCTCCAGTCCAAACCTGAAACAGCAAACCTACCAATTGTCGGCCCATCTCAACTTGGGGCAACCCTAGAAGGTAGCAAGGACTTCTCAAAACGCTTTATGCAGCGGAATGGTGTCCCAACTGCGGCTTATGAGACTTTCACGGCGGATCAGATTGAGGCTGGTTTAGCTTATTTGGAAAAGCAAAATCTTCCGATCGTGCTAAAAGCCGATGGCTTGGCAGCCGGCAAAGGAGTTTTGATTTGCCTGACATTGGAAGAAGCCAAAACCTCCTTGAAAGAAATGCTGCTTGAAGCCAAGTTTGGAGATGCCTCATCCAAAGTGGTGGTCGAGGAATTCCTTAACGGAATTGAGCTTTCAATATTTGTGGCAACGGATGGAAAAAGCTATAAGATTTTGCCAGAAGCGAAAGATTACAAGAGAATCGGAGAAGGTGATACGGGATTAAATACCGGAGGAATGGGAGCTGTCAGCCCTGTTGTTTTTGCTGATGCTGATTTCATCAAAAAGGTGGAGGATAGGATTGTGAAACCGACCATCGCCGGATTGGAAAAAGAAAATATCGACTACAAAGGGTTCCTTTTCATCGGTTTGATGAATAACAATGGAGAGCCTTCAGTCATTGAATATAATGTCCGAATGGGCGATCCGGAAACTGAGGCGGTTTTGCCCCGTATTCAAAGTGATTTTGTCGGCCTCCTCAATGGAATCGCCACGGGAACACTTTCCGAATATGAACTTAAAATCTCCCCCGACTATTCCACTACAGTGGTCATGGTAAGCGGAGGATATCCCGGATCTTATGAAAAAGGATTCCCTATTTCACTACCTTCAGCAGTCGAAGGAAGCTATATTTTTCATGCAGGAACAATAAAAAATTCAGCTGGAGAAATTGTAAACCAAGGTGGCCGCGTGATTGCAGTGACAGGATTTGGAAAGGGACTGGACGAGGCGCTTCAAAATGCCTTCAGTACGGTCGGGCAAATAAGCTGGGAAAAAGCTTATTACCGTAAAGATATCGGTCAGGATATCTTAAAATTGATTAATTAAACCCAAAAAACTAATCGAGGCGTAAGCCCTGAATATATAATATGGCTGGATGTAGTACCTGCTCCACCTCCTCAGGAGGAACCGGCGGTTGTCAAAGTAATGGCACCTGCGGCACGAGCGATTGCAATAAAATGAACTCTTTTGATTGGCTTTCCCATATGGGAATTCCTCAGGTTGATAACTTTGATATTGTTGAAATCAAATTCAAAGGAGGTCGAAAAGAGTATTTCCGAAATTTAGATTACCTCACCCTTCACACCGGTGACCCAGTGGTGGTGGATGTGCCCAATGGGCATCACATCGGCTATGTTTCTCTTCAGGGTGAATTGGTACGTCTGCAAATGCAAAAGCGGAAAGTAAGAGACGATGATAACATCACCAAGATCTACCGTGTAGCCACACAAAAAGACATGGAAAAGTGGGAAGAAGCCCGAAACAGGGAAATTCCAACACTTTACCGTTGCAAGCAAATTGTCGATGAGTTTAAACTTCAGATGAAAATGTCTGATGTCGAATATCAGGCGGATAATTCTAAAGCTACTTTTTACTATTCCGCAGAAGACCGGGTGGACTTCAGGGAATTGATCAAAGTTCTCGCGGGCGAATTCAAAATCCGGGTAGAAATGCGCCAAATCTCCCTTCGCCAAGAAGCTGGAAGGCTGGGAGGCATTGGAGTCTGCGGTCGAGAATTATGCTGCTCCACCTGGCTGGTTGATTTCAAAAATGTCACTACTTCAGCAGCCAGATACCAAAACCTTTCACTCAATCCCGGAAAACTCAGCGGTCAGTGCGGTCGATTGAAATGCTGTCTCAACTATGAGTTGGACACCTATATGGATGCTATTAAGGATATTCCACAGGTAGAAAAACCGCTTCAAACCGAATCAGGTCCGGCAAAACTTCAGAAGACTGACATCTTCCGCAAGCTGATGTGGTTCAGCTACAACAATGATAACGACTGGCACAGCATCACTTGTGATCGGGTTCGTGAGATCCAGGCAATCAACGAGCTGGGAATTAAAGTCTTTAATCTGCAGGTGGACAAATCAACGGACATGGAAGATTTGGCAGCACAGTCGACCAGAGAATTGGAACTTTTGGATAAGAAGTTTGCCAAAAAGAAAAAGAAGAAAAAAACCAAAAATAGACCACAGGGAGAAAGTCAAACACCTGATGCAGCCACTAAAGCTGTTCAGCAGGTCAAGCAAGGACCGCCAAAACCACAGGCTCCAAGGCCACAGCAATCCAAACCTCAAAATCGCCAAAACGTTTCCTCAGTAAATCCTCCCCAACCAAAAGTTCAGGATGCCTCAGCACCTGTAAGACCAGAATCGAAAGAGGGAAATGAGGCCAGAAAAAAGAAAAACAAAAACCGTAACCGACCTAAACCGGCTCCAAATCAAGGTTCCGGTCCAAAGCCGGAAAATCAGCCAAATAAGCCAGCTGAAGGAAAACAGGAAGGAAACCGCAAATTTCCACCAAGAAGGAACCAGGGTCCAAACAACGGAGGCAATGAATAAATGGATTGGTCTGGTAGGATTACTATTTCTGACTTTAGCTTTTTCATGTTCCGGTGACCGGGTGTTCGAAGAGTTTTATTCCTTCAAAACACTTTCCTGGAATGAAAAGGACACAGTCGTATTTGATTTGAAAGCCCTTAAAGAAAAAAGTGGCCAAAAGCTAATCGGTGTGAGATTCAATGAAGAATATCCGTTTTCGAATTGCTATATCCGAGTCATTTGCAAAGATACCACCGGTCAAATCCTGGACAACAAACTGATCAATGTCCCCTTATTCGATTCCAAATCAGGGCAACCTAAAGGTGGTGGTTTTGGAAATACCTTTACGATCTATGATACTTTGCCTTTTGAGATTTCAGATCAAACCAGCGAGGTGGTTTTTCTCCAATACATGAGGCAAGAAAACCTCCCGGGACTGGAGGCTGTTGGACTAAAGATCCTCAAATAAAAATGAGCACCTTAATCGAAGGTGCTCATTTTTTTTGCGTGCTGCCGGATGATTTGGTCCAGCTCCTTGGTCAGTGGCTTCAGATAGCTGAAAAGCTTTTGGTTTTCCTTATCCAATTGCTTGAAATCTATCAGTTCCAGCAATCCTATGATAGAGGAAAGCGGTCCTCTTAAAATATGGGATGGACTAAGCGCCAAATCTCTCAGACGCTCGTTTTCACGATAAATCTGGACTAGCTGAGTTCTTAAAAGTGTCATATCATTGACCTGAATCAAAACTCCTTCCGGTTCTTCAGACTCAAAAGGAATAGGTCTAATAGATGCATTCCAAAAAGCAAACTCCTGATCCGGCATCAATAATTTTAATTCCAAATCCGCACTCTTGCCTTTTTTCGACTCATCAATGGCTCTAATCAATTTTGAAAACCGGTTTGGCTGAACGGGAAAGCTCAAAGCGTACCCTTCCGAGTAGGCCCTACCTTTCCAGATTCGACCCAGATTTTTTGCAGAGTCATTTTGTTGGACAAGTTTCCCTGACTTATTCAGTACAAAAACAGCACCGGGCAAAACAGAAAGCAATTGGTCCGGAACTAGCCGCTTTTCATTTTGAGAAGAGTTGGGGATTTCTTTTGGTACCAAAAACAAGTGGTAGCCCTCAGGACTGGCAGCCAAAAGAGCAGCGAATGAGGACTGCGTTGAATTATTTGTTTTGATTAGAAAACATTTGGGTTTGCTTTCATGGGAGATATGCTCCAAAACAAAATTGAGCTGAATCAAACCTTTGAATGTTGGGGTATCCATCAAAGCCCTTTTATCCCATTTTTCTATTTCTGGGTCAAACCATTGTAAAATCCTTTCATCCCAAGCCTGGACATTAAAATCCCTGTCCAATACTATTTTACCAAATCCAAGGACGTCAACAAGATTGTTCCAGGGCATTTCCTGTTCCAAAAATTGCATTCCCACTCCAATTCCGATAATTCCGGATAAGTCCATATCAGGGGTCGTAACAACAGAAAATTCCCACCACACCTGTGAAAACCCTTCACCCTGAATTCCGGGATGATCCAGCATCAAATGCCTGCGGATTTTCGGCGCGCCAAGCATTAACTCCAAAGAATAGTTGAATTCGGAGCTGGAATTGGGTGAAAGAAATTCTGAAAAAGAAGTATCAACCGGAGTTGAATTAATCTTTTCAAAATTTCGGTTAAACTTCAAAATTTTCCCCTCGACATCTGTGATTACGAGGTAGAAGTGTCTGGAATCCATCAGGAAATCCGGAATCAGACTTTCGATGCTCTCTGTACTAATCAAATCTTTTGGGGTGAATCACGGGTGACTTTCCGAAATTTGAGTAAAAAATTTTATTTAAAAAAAAATGCTCTACAAAGAATTAAATACTAATATTTTTAAATAATCGGTAGATAATTTTAATGAAGGCAGAAAAAAGAAGCTTCGGGAACAAAAAATGCTTTTCATCCCAAAAAGGTCCGAAAAGCATTGAAACTATTTATTTTTCAAAAAAAATCAAATGCAGGAATAAGTTAATTATTTGAGTCTATGCCTGTTGGAATCTAGCATCTGTAAAATCCCTGTAGTTGATTTCCTTTACCATCAAAATCAAGGCATTGGCCAAATCTTGTTTGCAGGTAAATGCCCGGTATTTCCAATCATTCCTGGAGGAATATTCTACTTCTGAAGATCCAAAAAGCCGTTGAATCTCTTCCAAAGAATCTGAGTAAATAAACACGCAACCGTCAGCTTTGCCACTTTCCTCAATCAAAAAATCGCATATAGAAGTCTGGATTATCATATCTAAAAAGAGTTTGGATAAAAGTAGGCCTAGAACTTATCCCAAAAATACCCAGTACTGGGTATTTTTCACATTTGTTGTAAAAAAATTGACCCATTTTTTGAGGGGAATATTCAAATCGAAAATCCTCAATTTCGAATTTCACCTGACCCACTTCAATAATTCAAAAATTCTCGGGCACAAAGCATTAATCCATATCAATCTGAGCAAGGAAAAAAACTTGTAGCTAACAACCTGAAAAAAAGTAAAGAAATATTGAACTTGATTTCCAGGGTATTAATCCAAATTATCTGAAAGAATGCCTGTTTAGTCTTCAGGTCTTGTTTTAATCTTTTCAATTGGATTATATTTGCAACACTTTAGCCGAAGCGCTAACCGGGAATAGAGGGTTGGGTGAGTGGCTGAAACCAGCAGTTTGCTAAACTGCCGTACGGGTTAAACTGTACCGGGGGTTCGAATCCCCCACCCTCTGCATTTTTGGATTTCAATCCAGTTCAAAGCTCATTATCGGAAACGGTGATGAGCTTTTTCTTTTTAAGTTGACCCCTGAATAATAGTCTGATTTACAGTCACTTATAAGATTTTTTCATCACAAAAATTACAAAAAATCTATCACCTTTTTAATTAGGTTGTTTTAATTTGATTTAGTTATAAATCAACTAATTTCAATCAAATGTTAAAAAAATGAGCGTAATTGTTGGCGTACCCCCCTAATTCGGAATCCAAGTACGCTCAATTTTAGACTAATCTAAAAATTACCGGAGTCGGGGTCACCCTCTGGAATTTATCTTACTGGATATCATAAAATTAGCTGTCAATAAACTTCTGGTCCCATGTTAGAAAAAACTTTCAGTGTAAATTTCTTCCTCAAGGCAAAGAAAAATGCCTCCGATAAGCTTTGTCATGTATTTCTTAAACTCACGATCAACGGAGAAAACAGCTCAATTTCTCTTAAAGTTGACTGGCCAAAGGATCGCTGGGATAAAATATCGGGAAAGGCAGTCGGAAAGCAAAAAGATGCAATCCTGTTAAATGAATACCTGGATTCAATCAGGTTAAAAGTGATGCAGGCAAGGTTTAAATTAACAGATCAAGGAAAGGAGTTATCCGCTGAAAGACTAAAAAACCTCCTTTTGGGTCTTGATGATGAAAACAAAAAACTTCTGGAAGTATTTCGGTCACACAATGAGAGAATGGCTTCGCTGGTAGGGATTGAATTTGCACCCGGCACCCTTGAACGCTACAAAACTTCCTATGACCACACGCACTCCTTTATCAGGTGGAAATACAACAAGGAAGACATTGAAATACGGAAACTGGATTATGAATTTATAGCTGATTACCAATACTGGCTCAAATCAGTCCGAAAATGTAGCCATAATACTACGGTGAAGTATCTGGCAAACATGAAAAAGATTGTCTTGGACTGCGTCAAAAAAGGTTGGTTACCCAGAGATCCATTCATGAATTTTAAAATGGTCAAAAAGGATATTCCCAGGGAAGCCCTGACAGAATATGAACTAGACCATATCTCAAAGCGAGTGTTTCCAACTGAGAGACTAAATCTAGTCAGGGATCTGTTTATTTTCAGTTGCTATACCGGACTGGCTTATATTGATGTCAAGAATCTGGATAAAAACCAGATCATTAACGGCATGGATGGTGAAAAGTGGGTGATTACCCATCGGCAAAAAACAAACGCCCCCACAAGGCTCCCTTTGCTTCCTCAGGCTATGAAGATTCTTGTCAAGTACCAGGACCATCCAAAGGTTGAAATCACAGGAAAAGTCCTCCCTACTCTCAGCAATCAAAAGCTAAACGCCTACTTAAAAGAGATTGCAGATCTCTGTGGAATAAATAAAGAACTAACCTTTCACATCGCCCGGCATACCTTTGCAACCACCATAACCCTTGCCAATGGAGTTCCCATCGAAACTGTCTCCAAAATGTTGGGCCATAAATCTCTCACCCAAACACAACATTATGCCAAAATACTTGATACTACAGTTAGTCAAGAAATGAAGGCATTGCGGGAAAAGCTGGAAAACCAAGAGGTATTTAAAAGGAAAAGTGTGAAGAAACTTAAATTTTAAATTCCAAAATCGAGATGTGACAGGATTAGAACCTACTCTGCCATATTACTGATTTTCAGTAAGTTACTCGCTTGGATAAATTCGAGTTCACGGAATAGCTCACTCAACTTTCTCAACTCCTTATGAGTCTGATTATTAAGTAAAAATAGCGCATTCCCAGAAAATAAAAAAGCAACCCAAAACTACCCATTCAGTCAACCTTAAAAATTTCATCGAAAGACTGCC
>DATIAI010000426.1:0-3869 GCA_035458065.1 Algoriphagus sp.
AGAAACATGTACAATGGCAAAAAAAAGGAAAAATATGCCTGAAAATTTTCGCATCGGGGTCAGGTTCCAAATCAAAGCGACTGGAACATCTTTGCATATTTTTTGGTAATCGCTTTCCAAGAGTAATTTTTCTTGGCCAACCTAGAAAGATCTTGAATCATTTGATTCCGGTCCAATTCATGGATTTGAACCAAAAGCGCCTTTAGCCCTGTAAAATCATCGAAATACAATGCTTTGCCAAATGTTGTTTCCCGGTTGTAATTCACCCCATAAGCGATGACTGGCAAGCCAAGATACATGGCTTCTACCAATGAGGGATTGGTACCTCCTGCACTGTGCCCGTGAAGGTAAAAGAAGCAATTGGACCGAAGAACGTTCAATTCTTCCATTTCATAAATCGGATTGTAGAGAATGATATTTTTGACTTTCGAGTATTCATGGTACAACTTCATTCCGTACTCGTTGGCATTCCAGTTGCCCACCACGACATAAGGCATTCCAATCTCACATTCTTTAAATGCCCTTAGCTGAATCTCCAGGTTATTCTCGGGTTCAATTCTACAGACTGAAAAGACATAAGGCGAGCCCAGAAATGAAAATTTTTTTTGGTAGGGTTCCGGTTCCACCCAACCGACATGGTTGGCACCATATGCAATCAGAAAAGAAGGTTTTCCGTATTCTGATTCGACATACATTTGGATATGCTTGTTGTCAGATATTACCCCGTGGGAAAAAGTGACTGCCAAACGTTCCGAGAACTTCAGAAATTTTTTGGCCAACCATCCCCACTTATCTCTTTTCCATTCCAAGCCATCTATATGGGTCACTATTTTAGCCTTGGTAAATGGTCGGAGCAATGGGAGCATAATGGCACCAGAAACCCCCAATAACAATATATAATCTTGGTTTTTATAGGATTTAAGTAAAGATACCGAATCGTAAATAACACTTTGAGCCCCATTTGCTTTCTTATTAATATAGACCAAATTTGCTCCTTTATATGAATTAAGCTTTTCAGGGTAGGATTTGCTTTCACAAAAAACAGTAACCTCAAAATATTTGGGCAATAGATCCAATAAGTTATCTACAAGTGTTTCAAAGCCTCCATAATTAGCCGGAACGCCCACGATACCGAGTATGGCAAGTTTTTTCTTAATCATTCAAATAGTTTTTCATTGCTTGAAGCATTTGATACCTCTCTGCTTCAATGTTTATCAGAAAATAACGGTTAGTTGCATTCATCATTTCAATTGGGCTCTGAACTTTGGAATGCATTTCAAGTTTGCCCATTTCCTCTAAGGCATCTTTCAAAACCAGATATCTAACTGATACCTGACCGTTAGGGTAGATTAAATGGGCATCCCCGGAAGGCAAATCAGAATAAATTGCCGAATTCATAATATCGGATGACCAGAGGTTAAATGCCCATCTAAGCATACCATCGTACCCCTTCGCCTTAGAAAGCAGAGTAAGAAAATAGATATCCCGATAATCGGAAGTTAGCAGCAAATTGGGTTGATTTTCCTTTTCAAAACAGGAGGTATACAGCGATGTTTTTTTTGATGACAGGATTCTTTTTCTCAATTCACTGGCATCTACAACCACATTCATCGGAATGGAATAATCCTCCATCCACTCGGACAAAAAGGGGTAAAAATCCCCGGAAAATCCCATTTTCATTTCTGGAGAAATGGATTTGATCCATTTTGCCAAGTCAAGCGTCACGTTTGGATCCCTCTCATCGACAAATAAAACTGCTTTATCATGCCATCCTTTCTTCTTCAAATGTTCAGAAAAATCTAGAAGAAATGGCTTCCAAAATGATTGATATTCCTGAGTACCTGGCTGGGTCTGAATTGATTGGACTGTCGAGGTGGATTCATCGAAATAAAACAAAAAACCATTCCAAGGAAATAAGTTATGGACTGCTATCTGCCCGGTAATTCCTTTGGAACGAGCTAATTCAACGTATTTGTCAAATGTCGAATAGTCATAGCTAAAAGTACCATTGGTAGATTTTTTCACCTGGATCATCAATTCATCCAAAGGACGTATTCGGGAATTATACAAATCCCAAAAAACTGAGGTGGTTATTGAATGCTGATTGATTTGACTTAGTAAATCGAACATTTCCCCTACATGTTCCCAGTGCTTTTCAGACCAAGGCTTGATTTGGTAATAATCAGCCATGGAAATTGGAAATTGCCAGAAATCAGAGAAAAAGGATACTTGCGACAAATCCTTCAAGACCCGGTCCTTGATAGTTATATTCCCCTTTACTTGACTCTCTTTCCCTTGCTGGTCAAAGGAAATAACAAAAGGAAGACTTCCTGCATCACTTTTTTCACTAAATTTTATAATAACAAGAATCCATTGATTTTCTCCAGCCGGTACAAATGTCAAATCAGGTTTCAATTCTGCTCTATCAGGCACCAGTACTTTTTCAAAGGTTCCGTTGGTCTTAGCCTCTCCACAGTGACCTGCAGAAAAGTCACCCCAGACTTCATGCAACTGATAGATTTGGAAATCCGCATTTGGGCCAGAATAGCTGACCTTTACTTTCTGGTTGGAGTTGGACTCATACCGTATTGGAATTAGGACCCCATCATTCTTCCAAGCCACAAAATCACCAGAGGCAGACTGAGGTTCATACAGTTTCTCCAAATTAAAAACCTTTGCCTTTTGGGCAAAATTAATTTGGGGAAGGAAAAAAATTAGAAAGAATATTTTCGAAAAATGTTTCATCTTAAAATATGCTTTATTCCCTTCCTGAAATTCTCAGTTGAAAAGTGCTTTGATTGATTCATTGCATTTTGGCTCAGGTTCATCCAAAAAGGGACATCCGACTTCATTTTTTCAATTAGCGCTTTTATACTAGTAGAGTCAGAATAATCAATTTGGAATCCATTCACTCCATCCTTAATCAATTCAGTGACACCTCCTTCGGTAGGTACAATAGCTGGAAGTCCAAAATACATGCCTTCCAAAATAGTCATCCCAAAAGTTTCAAGCACTTCTTCTTTATGTGCAAGGTTAAGGACCAAAGAAGCTCTTTTATAAAATGGAACAACATCCTCCTGAACTGGTATAACCGATAGATTTCCGGGAATATCATGCTGCTGTTTCCATCGATCCACATCTTCTTTTGATTCACTTAAAATCAGTTCAAATTTTGCTTGAGGAATTTCCCTTGCCAGTGTTAAAAAATCATAGATTCCCTTGTACGGACGAAGAGAAGCCAGCATCAAAATTCTAAATTCTTCCCGAACTTCCACCTGAATTAGTGCTTGATCTTCGATTTCTTTTTTTACACAATTATAGATGACCCATGAGCTTCTTGGAAAAAGGGAAGGGTTTTTTGAAAGAAAATTAGACACCACAATAAGCTCATCAGCAAAAGTTCTAACGTTCCAAAAGAGAAATTTATTGAGCTGCTTAGGGCTGATTTCATATTCGTGAATATGAACGAACACTTTTTTGTTCAGCATTTTCCCCATTAAAATTGCAGAAAAGGGAAGAATTGTATTGATATAAAAAATACAGGAAGCTCCTCTGAACTTCAAAAGGTTAACCGCCAAAAAAATTTGGCTCAAAAAAAAAGTGAACAAAGTCAGAATCCTGAATCTGGACCTGATGTAATAATTAGGATGGTAAGTAATTTCTGGAATACCAGAAAGGAAACCTTCACCGGAACTGGTAAACAGGTGTACTTCCTTTCCCATATCTCTGGCAACGAGAATTGTATTTCTCAATACCTGAGGACTACCTGTGTAATTATTCAGCAGATGAAAAAAGATGATTTTTTCTTTCATGTTTAATGTATCTGTTGTAAATCAATAGAAAAACCGCCAATAAGGTATAAATGGTAG
>DATIAI010000427.1:0-15152 GCA_035458065.1 Algoriphagus sp.
AATCGGGAGACCAGGTGACGGAAAAGTGAGCAGGCCGCTCTCCGTTTTCACCATAAATCAGATCACTCCAGCCGTAAAAAGAGGCGTATTCAAAGTCTTTTTTGCCATCGAAACTCACTTGAGTCTCTTCGCCAGTAGTCAGATTTTTCACAAAAAGGTTGTAATTTCTTGTAAAAGCCTTCCATTTTCTGTCCGGAGAAAAAGTCTCCATTTCATTTCTTTCTGACATAGGAATGGATTCCAGGGAGCCGTTTTCGGTGTTCCAATTCCAGTTATGATTTCTCCATTGAAAAGTGACGGTTTTCCCATTGACAAGAGAAACCCTTTCAATCGGAAGATTGGCCTGATCGACACCTTCCCCGGTTTTTTCCTGAATGAGCTTCGCCAAAACTTCATGGTCAAAGGCAATTTGAGTTTCCAGTGTCTGGGTATTTGTCTTGAAAAACCGTTTTCCTTCAGGGGTATTAGTTACATGCACAAAAGCCTTGCTGCCTTCTATCCAGTTGGGAATGACCTCCAAGTGGTAAATTTCATTTTGGATAGAATTAGTCAAGAAATACTCTGCTCTATGGTAAGTTTCTTCAGTAATCTGCGCTTTCAAGTGTTGAAAAAAACTCCCATTTGCCATCGCAAAGACAAAAAGGAGGTAAAAGAATCGTCTTGAATTGCTCATAAAACCGGATTTAGTATCTGAATCTTAATTTAGGGAAAAAGAAAAAGGACCAGCCCTGAATTTGTATGAGTTGGTCCTTTTTCATGTAAAGGGGAAATAGCAATTATCCTGCTGCGTCAAATGCTTTTTTAAGCCACGAAATTACCTCGGGGGTAATTTGTTCTTCGTGGTTGATTACGACTTTATGGGTACACATGGCGTTGGATTTTGACTCCAGTTCCAGAATTCCCTGTGGTGCTTGACCCTTGAGGTTGATTCCGATTTCGTATCTGGTTTTTGTGGCAGGTACCAACATGGCGAATTGTTTTTTGCGCTTTACGCTTACGTAGGCATTTTTAGGAACAAATTCTACATCTTTTCCCATTGCCTCAATTTCACTTTTTAGTTTTTCAAAAATTGGCCAGAATGCTTCTTTTCCAACATACTGTTTTCTGACCAATTCATCTTGGTCATCTGCCGAACCTGCATCAGTTTTCAGGGCTTTGTGGGCGACCAAATTGGCGAACCCGTGGGTGAATCCATGATTTTCCTTTAGGAATTTCAGGATCTCTCCGTGCTTTTGAAATTTCTCTTTTTCAACAATTCCTATCCAATCTTCCAGAGTTTTCCCTGTGTTTTTGTGGAGATTGTCGATCATGGTTTGGGTGGCTGGGTCCATAGTTTTTTGGGCTTAAGTTTCTATTACTGCAAAAATAGGGAAATGGTCTGCTCCTTGGATCAATTCACTTTTGAGGCTTTGGATAATTGGGTCTTCCTTTTCAAGAAAGGGGTTCCATACCTGAGCTTTGAGAATTTTTATTTCTTTGCTGACCAAAATATGATCAATCAATACATTGAATTCATCACCGGTGATCCGGTCAATGTATTTTCCGGAGTAAGGTGTCCAGCCGTAGGCATTGAGCTTAGGTTTTGGAAGAACTGATTTCAAAATCCATTCAGGTTTCCAGGCATCTCCTAAAATGATTTCGACAGCACTTTTTGAAAATCTGTTTTCATAAAAATCCAACTCAAACCCGTCGTTGATATCTCCCATGACAATGACGTTTTGACCTTTGGCCAAGTATTGATCGCAACGCTCCCGGATGTGCATGCATTCTCCGAAAAGCCTCAGTCGATCCCTTTGGGAAAGCTGTTCAAAGCGGGCATAATCCACCTTATCAAAAATTCCTTTGGATTTGGTATGAGCGATGATCACCCGAGAAAGAAGCTGATCATCCAATCCCAAAATACTCAGTTCCAAAGGAGGACGGTAATGTCTGTATTGCTCCTTGATCATCCTGTTGGTGGTATCCATCAGGAAGGGTTCGTTGAAGCGTTCTCCGTCACGTGTTTCGGGAGTGAAGAGGACCTTTATTTTTGTGTTGTCAAAAAGAGCACCTAATTCCTGTTGTCCGGAGGAGGGAAAGCCGTGAACTGCCGAATAAGTATGGCCAGGTATAAACTCATTTGCCCAAGCAATCAGCTGCCCAGAAGTTGTTTTAGCACCACTGACCAGGGTGTCCGGACCTTCGACGACTCCCAAAAAATCAACTTGGAGTGCCTTGACTATAGCAGCCAGTTTTCTGCTTCTTTTTCCGCTTTTTCCGGTGGTTTTTGGAGTGCCGTCAGGTTCGAAAAGATCCCGCATCCACTCCATATTGTAAACAGCAATTCGAAGATTCATAAAAAAAGGCTTTTGAAGATAAACAGTAAAGGAATTTACCATTTTACCTCAAAAGCCTTTTCATTACAGGACTAATTTTAGAATTTGATGTAGATTTTTTTGCGATCCATCCACCAGCCTATCAGCCAGATGAGTAGCATGTAGCAGATCGAGAAAAGGAAGGAGGCGTTTTTGGGACTTAACCAATTGATGAATAGATTGTCATAAACCACTGCTCTTAGGTTGGAATCTCCTACAGGTATTAAGGAAAAGATATCCATTATCACCCATGCAAACACATATAACATCAATGGGTTCCGCCCAAATACCTCAAAGAAATAGGTCCAACTTTTCTGATTTCGAACCTCAACCAAGAAAATCAAACCTGCCAGGATCAACAGATCCCAACCCACAGTTAACAGGACATAGGGGCTAGTCCAGATTTTCTTATTGATTGGGAATACCAGATCCCAGGCATAGCTCGTAGCAATAAGTAAGACGCCGGCAACCAAAAGAGTCTGAACAGTTTTTACCGTATTTCCCTTTTTCTGGATCATTTTTCCGACCAAATAGCCGGCAATTACATTGACGATGGAGGGCAGTGTACTCAATATTCCTTCAGGGTCAAAAGCAATACCTTCACCTCTATATAGTCTATCCTCTCCAATCAGAAACAAGTCAAGCTTTGTCGCTGCGTTGGTAGCAAGACTATACGGATCGCCTGCGTCTCCAAAGAAATACAGAATTGGCCAATAGAGAATTAATACCACACCGCTGAAAATCCAGCCAAGTTTCTCACCTCCCCAATACAGGATAATGGCCGCGAAGAAATAACAAAGAGCAATTCGCTGTAACACTCCCAGAAGGCGAACTTGGGTCAGATTTTTCCAGACCACTTCACCTGCTTCATTCAAGTCATAAAAAGGAAACGCGTTGAGAAGCCAACCTACGAGGAATATAAGGAATGTCCGCTTGAGCACTTTTCGGTAAAATTGCCCCGCAGGCATTTCGTTAAGCTTTTTCATTGCAAAGCTCATGGCATTACCCACTACAAAAAGGAAAGTAGGGAACACCAAATCGGTAGGGGTAAATCCATGCCAGCTTGCATGGGCTAGAGGAGCGTATAGATGGTTCCAGCTACCGGGAGTGTTGACAATAATCATAAAAGCAAGCGTCATTCCCCGGAAAACATCCAGGGCGAGGTATCGATTACTCAAAACTTTAGCCTGTTGATCAATGGACATAGGTGGTTTTTAAAGGTGATAAAGAAAATTCAAGATAAAGTTTTCCACGAAATATTGAGGAATGATAACTATAAAGGGGTGTAAAAGTCAAAAAGGACTATTGACAGGCTGAAAAAAAATCCAGTTGCGAAAAATACTAAAATTCTTTCGAGAAGGCTTTTAGGTGAAAGAAGAGGATTTGTTAAATTCGATTGATTTTAAGCTGTTGATTTTTAACTATTTAAATTTTTAAGAAGATGAAAAATTTACATATCCTTTTGGTTTTTTTTGCTCTTACACTAGGATGCAAAGAACCACAAACTGGAGAATCGGAAAAATCCGAAACTTCATCAATCATTGAAGATCCATTGAATCCATTGGGAATTGATTCTGCTAAGCTGATAGAGGGTGAGTATTTGTTCTTTCTGAATGAATCCAAATATTCACCGCTGATAAATGATGATGATCCAAATTTCAATTATCAAGACGTTGATTTCAAAAAAGTAGATTTACTAAAAGAAATAATAATAGCGGATTTGGACAGTGCTTTTGGTCTCAAATTGAAAAAAAATGATGTATATGCGACTACATTTTCTGGGTTTTACGTATTCGAAATGCCAACTGTCCAGGCATTAGAAATTCTTTCAAATACTTCTATTATATCAAGTGCTCAGAAGAATTTCACCATTCAAAATGTGATAGCAAGGATGCAGTCACCGGGACCAATTCCCCAGAATATTATTGCCAGAATGCAGGAATGGCAATATGATTCCGTGAAAAGAACCAGCTCAAAAGTTTTATATGTTAATCCCACAATGGCTTCAATAAATTCAAGTAATAAAATTTGGATTGTTGATAGCGGGGTAGATGCCAATCACAGTGATCTTAATGTTGTAATGGACCCTACTATTTCTGTTTCTTTCGTAGACAATGAGCCTAATCCGCTAGTTGATATTGTGGGTCATGGAACCCATTGTGCAGGTATTGCAGCAGGTAAAGCAAATTTACCAACTGGCATTGGTATGAATGGTGTTTCACCAGGAGCACCTATAGTTTCAGTAAAAGTTATTGATTGGAATGGTATAGGAATTTGGAAAGATATAGTAGATGCACTTGACCATATTTTCATTAATTCTTTACCAGGAGATGTTGTTTCATTAAGTATTGGCGATTTACTCCCAGGAAATGCAAGTTGTCTTTCTCACCCCCAAATATGGAGAGGGATAAAAAAGTTGGCAGATCATGGTGTTTTTGTTGTAATGGCTGCTGGAAATACGGGGGTTAATTCTGACAGATTCTTTCCAGGATGTTTTAATCATCCAAATGTATTTACAATTGGATCATTAGATGTAACCTTTGGATTTGATTCAAATCAACAATTCTCAATACCTACTTTTTCAACTTATTCAAACGATAGTATACCTTCTATTGATTATGTAGCTCCAGGTGATTTTGTTTTTTCCACTTTTACATGTGGAGGATACGCAATACTTTCTGGTACATCTATGGCAACTGCAATGGTGGCTGGAATCATTCATGCCAAGGGTAGTAATCCAAATGGAACTGAAACGTTAATAGGTCCACCAGGTAGTACGACTTACCCAATAGCTAAGTATTAAGAATATCACATAAATTCTGAATTGAAATTGTCAAGCCGATTTGATTCAAGATAAAGGAAGGGTATCTAATTTGTTCTGGTGGGAATCATTAATAGGGTCTACTTATCCCTTTGCAGGGAGGTAGATGACAGTTTAATTTTTGCTTCCTCAATGTCATTTTGAACCAGGGCGAGGATTTTCTTGTACCTGTCATCGCTTTTCAGATTATTAAAAATCGGGTTGTATTCAGTGAAAAAATAATCTCTCCAGCCTTTTTCATAAGCGATCTGTAGGTATTTCAATGACTCTGAAGATTGATTTTTGACTGCAAATGCAGTGGCTAAATCCAACGGTAGGTAATAATCCTCATAACCAAGACTAATTGCCTCAATTTTTACCTGAATGATTTTATTTAAAATGGAGTCAGCTAATTGATGGTCTCCCTTCTGTTTTAATAAGTAAGAATAAGGAATCGGTAATGAGGCATATCTTGAAAAATTAAATTCCGAGAAACTATTCATACCTTTTTCCAGAACATTGAATGCTGAATCCATCTCATTGGAATAGAAATAGATGTACCCTAATTCTTTAAAATTAGGGTATTTCATATTTAAAATTTTCTCCGCCTGATTTATTGCTGAATCTCTTTTTCCTTCCTGTAAAAAAGCAAGTGCCTTTAATTCATAGGTTGCGGCGATTTCATTTTGCTCGAGAGAATTTTCAAACCATTCGTGGGCTAGCTGATATTCTCCTAATATTTTATATGTCCAGCCAATATTTTGATATGGCAAATAGGATTTCGGGTTGAGTCGAGCTGATTTTTTCTGTAACTCCATTGCCTTTAACAGATCCCCTTGTATAAAATAAATCGTTGCCAAATTTCCAATCGCTTCGCTAAAATTCGGATTGAAAGATGTGGCGAGGTCTAAAGAATTTTTTGCTTTGGTTATTTGACCCAGATAATAATAGGTAGCTCCTCGGGCACTGAACCCTTCTGCTAATTTGGGTTCGAGGGCTAGGGCTTTTTCACTCATTTCCAAACTCAGGTCATACCAAATGGAGTCAGGATGATTGAATCCCAGTTGGTAATAAGTTTTGGCAAGCCAAGTATAGGCAAGCGCATAATTTTGATCTAATTCGATGGCCTCTTTAAGATATTGTGAGGCCAGCAATAGGCTGGAATCTTCATAGGATTTGTACAAATCTTTTGCTTTGAACACAAGATCATAAGCCTCGGGATTGGTAGTCTCTCCTTTACCGATCTGTGTGGCTTCCTCCGCGGTTAGCCTGGCGTCCAAAATTCTTGCAAGTTCCCGGGCTATTTCATTTTGAAATTGAGGGATGTTGCTTCCTTCCCGAATGTAGGATTCAGTCCAGATGTTTTTATTTTCCTTGACATCTATCAGCTGTAGACTAATCCTAACTCCCGAACCGAGGTTTTCGACAGTACCTTTAAGAATTGTACTGACCTTGAGGATTGATGCGATGGAATCTATAGGAGAGTTTGGATTCGTGAAAGATTTCATGGTATTGTATGAAATCGATTTGATTGAGCCGATTTTGGAAAGTTGATCAATCAGATTTTGTGTAAGAGCGCTGGGAAAGTAATCGAAGTCTTTATTTCCACTCAAATTTGTAAACGGAATAACGGCTATTGATTTGTCTTTTTCCCATGATGTGTCTCCCAAAAAAACTGAATAGATGAGTGCTATCAGCAAAACCAAAATCGCCCCGATTCCCAGCCGATTTTTCCAAGGGTTTCTTTCCTGATATTTGATATTATCCAGGATTTCATGTCGCTTAGGAACCCTTAATGGTGGATTTGTAAGTGCATAAAGTTCTACCTCGTGCTCAACATTTTTTAGGCTGAAAGCACCCATTTTCTGGATATGAAACTCGGGATCTTTTTCGATCTCATGGTGGAGCTTTTCCGAAATCAAAATGCTTGAGGGTACCCCAACACTTTGGATCCTAGAACTTTGATTAACCGCATCTCCAAAGACATCACCGTGGTCAAAAATCACATCTCCACAGTGGATTCCGATTCGCAGTTCAAACCTACGGCCGAATATGCAGATTTTTTGGATTTCGAGTGCCGCATTAAGTGCGTCCTTAGGCGTTGCAAAAATTCCCAAGATCCCATCTCCCAACTCTTTTACAACCTGGCCATTGTACTTTGCGAAGATTTCTTGATGGGCATTGAGATTGTCCTTCATTAGCTCAAAAGCCGCATTTTCATCCCTACCCATCAATCGGGTATAGCCGACGATATCAGAAAAATATACCGTTGATTGTTTACGGTTAAGCTCAGCCTGCATAAAAGTGGTTACCTAATGCAAATAATTATTCTCATTTGTACTTATAAGCTAAGGATTTTTGGTTAGGATTAAAATAAGAAAGCTATGCTGCTAGCCCATTTCTCAAGTTTTGGGGTATTTTTCTTAAGCCTTATCTTGACAAGCCAAGTTTCCAATTTGTCCTTTTGATGAAAAAACTACCTCTTTTCTTATTCCTGCTTTTGTTGCCTTTGATCCCGGCTCATTCTCAGGTTTCCGCCTCGTGGCAACTGATTGAAAACAAATTCACTGACAAAGCCTTTCATAGGGCGGAAATTGTCCTGAAAAACACTTCAGGTCAAAAACTGGATGCAGGCTGGAAGTTATATTTCAATACCGTTTTTATTTCGGTACCGACAAAAGCTTTAAATCCAAACCTGGAGATCAACCACCTCCAAGGTGATTTCTTTGTTTTGGAAGGAAAAGATATGACCCCAGCATTGAAAGCAGGTGAAGAAATCAAAATTGAATATCAATCTGAGGTACCGTATTTGAAAAATTCCTATGCTCCGGAAGGTTTGATTTTCTTGAAGTCAGACGGAAATCACTTTGAAATCAATGATTATAAGGTCAAAACATTCACCACAGATCAGTTTGCAGAGATGACAAAGGATACACCTTTGCCAATACCTACTGCTGAGGAGACTTTTAATCGAAATACCGGACTAAGTTTACTTCCAGAAAGTTCTTTGCCTCCTTTTCTTCCCAGCCCGAAATCCTGGAAATATTCCGGTCAAACCCTGAAAATAAAGAATGCTGGTTTGGCAGTCGTTGGTATACCCGAATTCGCAGAAGAGTCAAAATTCCTGCTGGAGGCAATCAAAAAGGGCTATAATCCCAAGGTAAATTCTAATGAGGCTCCGTTTCAAATCAGATTTGTGAAGGCGGAGGATTTAACAGAAGAGGGTTATAAAATCAGCATTTCTGACCGTAAAGTAGTGATCTCAGCATCTCACGCCAAGGGAGCATTCTATGGAGTTCAGTCTTTCTTGGCTTTGATGCCGGCAGAATTTTGGGCAGGCCCAAGTCAGGAATTAAGCTTGCCTCAGGTAGAGATTGAAGACTACCCGGCTTATGGATATCGTGGGTTTTTCTTGGATGTTGCCAGGAATTTTCAGCCCAAATCTCAGGTCTTGAAGATTTTGGACATGATGGCATTTTACAAGTTGAATGTTTTTCACTTCAATTTGGCCAATGATGAAGGCTGGAGGCTTGAAATTCCTGGACTTCCTGAACTGGTTGAATTTGGCAGCCGAAGAGGATTTTCCACAAATGAAGATGAATTTTTGTGGCCTTATTATGCTTCAGGAGCTGATCCAACCAAAAGTCCTACTGGTACAGGATTCTACACCGTGAAGGAATTCCAGGAAATTTTGACATATGCTAAAGCCCGTAACATTGAGGTGATACCGGAATTGGGAGTGCCAGCACATTCCAGAGCAGCTATCCGGGCCATGGAAAAGCGTTATCAGACATTTTTGAAAGCCGGTAATACTGCTGAAGCATTGAAGTACCGCCTGGCTGAGGACAATGATCAAAGCAAGTATCTTTCTGCCCAGAATTTCAAAGGAAACACCATGTGTGTCTGCCAGGAATCCACCTATACCTTCTATGAAAAGTTGGTTTCCGAAATAAAAACCATGTATCAAGATGCCGGAGTGGAATTGAAAAATTGGCATTCCGGAGGAGACGAAGTGCCAAAGGGAGTATGGACAGATTCTCCGGTTTGTAAAGACTTTCTTGCAAAAAATCCTGATATGAAAGTGGAAGACCTGAATGACTATTTCAGAAGCCGGACTGCTTCGATTTTGAAGAAAAACGGGCTGGAAATGGGTGGCTGGGAAGAAATAGGCCAAACACATCAAGGTGAGGCAATAGTGCCAAATCAGAAATTTTCGGATCAAAACTGGAGACTTTATGCCTGGAATGCAGTCGCAGGTTGGGGAGGAGAGGATATGGCCTACAAATTGGCCAATGCCGGTTACCCTGTCGTAATCTGTTCCAGTGCCAATTTTTATTTTGACCTAGCATACGATTGGGATCCCAACGAAAGAGGTCATACCTGGAGCGGAGTGACTGATATGTACCAGTCATGGAAGACTGTACCGGGCAAACTTTACCTATCCCATGATTTGACCATCGAAGGAAAAGAGTGGAACTGGACTGAAGTCGGGAAAGGGTTTACTCAGCTCACACCTGAAGGTCGCAAAAACATCATCGGTGTATCCGGGCAAGTTTGGACAGAAACGGTTAAAGGCCCTGAAATGCTCGAATATTACATCTTCCCAAAAATGCTGGGCTACATTGAGCGAGCCTGGGTAGGAGATCCAAACTGGTCAAATGCCACCTCTGAATCCGAAATGAAGGCAAAAAGGCTCCAGGAATGGAATGTATTTGCCAATACCGTTGGACAAAAGGAAATCCCGAAATTGGAAAAGATCTTCGGTGGTTTTAATCACCGGATTCCAAAACCAGGAGTAATTGTCAAAGACGGAATGCTTCATGCCAATGTTCAAGCTCCTGGCCTGATCATCCGATATACTCAAGACGGTAGCGAACCGAATCAAAATTCACCGATTTATAAAAATCCAGTGACCAAAAAAGGAGGGGAGAAGTTCCGGGTATTCACAGCCTCAGGAAGTGCAGGACCAGTATTGGATTTAGAATAATGGGAAGAGTAAATGTGAGAGACTTCAGCTCAGTTGGGAAAAATGCTCATTAAAATATTTGAAAAGGCCTTCCGATTAAGGAAGGCCTTATGTTTTTGACCAATAAACTGAACTAAAGGATTTTGATCTCCGACTTATATTTCGAGATAAGTGAATCGTTATGAGATTCTCCTTCATTCGAATTGGAACTGTTGAAGACCTCGGGAACTACTCCATTTTCCAGGACCAATGCAGCTGCCTGAACCATGATCGCATTAAGCAAGGCAGCTCCTACGACGGTTGAAGTGGCTCCGACATTGGTATGAAGTCCGCTAAGGTTGATTGAAGCGTCGCCGATTTCTCCGAAAGTATCCAAGAAGATATCACTGACTTGAAATAATTTTAATCCTGAGGAATGTCTGGAATCTACTGATTTGCTGTGTGAATAATTGGTAATGACGATGACTTTTGCGCCTTTTTCCTGAGCAATTTGAGCCATTTCAATGCTCACGGAATTTCGTCCGGAATTGGATGAGATAATGAAAACATCCTTTTCTGTAATGGAATAAGGCTTAAACAGCTTTTTGGCATAACCTTCCCGGCGTTCTACCTCTGTACTTCCTGAGGCGTCTTTGTGCAACATGAGGTCCGGATCCAAAATCGGAATAACTCTGGCAAATCCACCTGCTCGGTAAAAGATTTCCTCTGCCAGCATGTGGGAATGACCCGTGCCACTGGTGTAGATCCAGCCATGATTCATGATTGTTTTTGCTATCCACTTTGAGGCAATGGATATCTCTTTTTCCTGCCGGAAAGCGCGCTGAAGTTTTTCAAACACCACCTCCCGGTAGCGCTTGTAGGGTTCTAAACTCATATAATGATGAAGTTGGGTGATGTTCTAATTTAGTAATATTTCATCAACAAATACCCAACCTTTTGCCCCCGCTCCGGGATGCCATGAAGGCAATTTTGAAATAGGTTTAATCCTGATTTTAACCTTATTAAAAGGAGTTTCCGGTAGAGGAAAGGACAAAACTCCAAATCTAACTTCTTCAATTTTAGTGGATTGGGTAAATGCGAGAGTTGGTTGTTTTTTCCAACCTTGTGGATCGCCAGTCCAAATTTCAACTATTTCCGGCGGAAATAAGTAAGCGCTCTCGTTTAGAAGAATACTAAGACTTAGCTCTTTTGGACTAGTGTTGTCTTCTAAAAATATTTCAATTTCCAAGGGAGTATCCGTATACCCAAGCCAATCACCGGAAGTATGGTTGGTTTTTCCTTTGACACCGTCAAAAAGAGAGGTAGCACCTTTGGCAGAATACTTTGTGTGGGGTTCAAAAGCCAGCATGTATGATTTTGGTTTTATCCCTTCTTTGAACAACAAATTGGATGTGGTCAGACTTCCTATCCAATCCTTTGCGAAGGCTTTTGCGCGAATCTGAGCTGTTTTTTTAAGCCAAATTGGAGTGGAGTAAACCGGACTGTTGATACTGTCTGGGTCAGAACCATCCAGGGAATAGCGAATTTCGGCAGTTCGGATTGGGTGTGAAAGAACCAACTCCAGCGAATCTTGAAAAAGCTCCTTTTCAAATTCGATTTTTGGAGGATTCAGTGGATAAATAACGCCTTTTCCATCGAATCCAAAATCAATTCGTGTAGTGGCAAGTTCCTTGGTTAGACTATTTTGGGATGCTTCATCCAGGCCAGAATTCCATAGGAATAGCCTCTTGACCTGCTTTAATTTGCTCAAAGCTGTCACAGCTTCCGGGCCCAATTCATTTCCTGAGAGAGCTAGATTTCTGAGGTTGGACAGACCCTCAAGATTGGAAATCTGATTTGCCGAAATGCCTGTAAAGTTCAGCTGCAATTCCTCCAGATTTGGGAAATCACGAAGGAAGGTTAAATCGACGGATTCCAGAGGCATCCGATTCAGGTTGATTTTCACGACTTGCTCTTTAACTTTTTTCAGATCCTTTAAGGATTCCGGATCAAAAGCTGAAGTTCCGTAATAGGCGATTTCCAAAGCAGGAGAACCTGGGAAAACCGGATTTACTTTTCTGAAGAAGTTGTTCAGATCCTTGATGTCTGAATCTGAAGCCGGATCAAACGTGTAATTTTTTTGATTGGAAAATCTATTGGAAGCAAGCTGAAACAGGGGTTCTTCGGATTTCAATTCAGTTACCTTTTGGTCGAAAGAACTTCCGGATGCCACCCAAAGCTGGAGAATTTCCAGTTCCTCATCGGTGAGTTGGGCTTTGTTTTTTGGCGGCATGTGCTCTTTCGAGTCAGTAGGCAAATTGATACGCTGAATGAGAAGAGATTTTTCAATATCGCCCGGGATAACAAACGGTCCGTTTTTACCACCCTTTTGCAATCCTTCCAAATGATCCAGGCGAAGTTCACCTTTTACTTTTCCTTCCTTGTGACAGGCAATGCATTTGGCTTCCAGGATTGGTTGAACCAAATGCTGAAAAACTTCCGCATCCTCCAAGGCCACAAATTCCACTTCATTGGATTGGATCGGTGCCAAAAGAAAATCTTCACCATGCGTAA
The DNA here is from genome assembly GCA_035458065.1 of Algoriphagus sp. GTDB lineage: Bacteria > Bacteroidota > Bacteroidia > Cytophagales > Cyclobacteriaceae > Algoriphagus. Next base: position 12,674 of record DATIAI010000427.1, read on the forward strand.
GGTTGGCTCCAAAATGTCCAGTCAGAGTTATGGCAACAGCCAGAGCACTTGTGGAAATTCGGAGGAATTGAGTTGATTTTTCGCGAAAAAAATAAATCAGTACAGCCAAAGCCAATGAAGCGACACCGAGCCATTGGTGCCAAACAAGTGCATCACCGTCGTAGCCTTCATTGGCCAGCAGTAAACCGGCCACTACCGTGATTCCAGTCAGATTTGCTCCAAATAGAAGAATCTGTGTGCCGATTTTTTTTAATTTTTGATCAGAAACCCAATACAATCCCACCGCCATCAGCAGCAGGACTATGGGGAAATGCAGGATAAGTGGATGCGCTCTTCCCAAGACTTGGAGTAGGGCGGGTACTTCTAATTTGTCTCCGGCCAAACTCAGCACAAGTGCTAATCCAAGCCAAACGAACAGTAAATTTTCTAGAATCGGAATAATCCGGGATACTTTGGGCATGAGGGGGAAATTAAGCAATCAGGTCTTTTACTACTTTGCCATGCACATCCGTGAGGCGATACCTTCTTCCGAGGTGTTTATAGGTGAGTTTTTCATGGTCTATTCCCATCAAATGCATGACTGTGGCTTGGAAGTCATGAACGTGGACAGGATTTTCAGTGATGTTGTATCCGAAGTCATCTGTCTCGCCATAGACCATTCCAGACTTCACCCCGCCACCTGCCATGAATATCGAGAAGGCACGCGGATGGTGATCACGTCCATAATTTTCAGGAAGAATCTTACCCTGACAATAATTTGTTCGGCCAAACTCACCTCCCCAAATGATTAAAGTTTCATCCAATAGACCGCGTTGTTTCAAGTCTGTGATCAATCCGGCTGTGGCTTGGTCCACATCCTTGGCTTGACCGATCATTTGATTTGGCAGATCTCCATGCGCATCCCAACCTTGGTGGTAAAGCTGCACAAACCTGACCCCGTTTTCGGAGAGCTTTCTGGCTAAAAGGCAGTTTGCGGCATAAGTACCCGGCACCAGGCAATCCGGTCCATAAAGCTTGACCACACTGTCCGGTTCTTTGGTAGTATCTGTAATTTCAGGCACGGCTGTTTGCATTCGATAGGCCATTTCATATTGCTGAACTTTGGCATTGATCTGCGGATCGTTGAATTCCTGATAGTTCAGTTCATTCATTGCCGCGATCTGATCGATCATTTTTCGGCGCTGATTCCGGCTCATTCCATCCGGATCGGAAAGGTACAGGACCGGATCCTCAGAATTGGAAAATTGGACTCCCTGGTGTGTTGCATCCAAGAAACCATTGCTCCAAAGCTTGGAATAAACGCCTTGTCCGTTTCCTTTTCCACGGCTCAAAAGCACACAGAATGCCGGAAGATTGGCGTTTTCACTTCCCAATCCATAGCTCAGCCATGAACCCATACTTGGTCGGTTACCGACTTGAGCACCAGTTTGGAAAAAGGTTAATGCCGGATCGTGATTGATGGCTTCGGTATGCATGGACTTGACGATCAACAGATCATCAACTACGCTTGAAATGTGCGGGAAAAGGGAGGAAATCCAAGCTCGGCTCTGTCCATATTGGTTAAATCCAAAATAGGAGCCCACCAATGGAAATGAGCTTTGTCCGGCTGTCATCCCGGTTAGTCGCTGGCCAGCCCGAATCGATTCAGGAAGCTCCTGACCAAAGTTCTTATTCAAAAGTGGCTTGTAATCGAAAGTCTCCAACTGGGATGGAGCACCATTCTGGAAAAGGTAAATGATCCGCTTTGCCTTTGGTGCAAAGTGTGGCAGTGCACGCATCAAACCATCTTCGGCTTCTTGTTTTCCAGTGAAAAGGTCAGGTATCAAAAGTGACCCCAATGCGACACTTCCGATTCCTAAGCTCAGTCGGGAAAGAAATTTCCTTCTGTTGTGATTAAGTCCTTGCTCTAATAGTTCCTTTTCCATCTTAGCTTTTGGTTATTGTTTCCTCCAGATTATACATACTTACGATCACCTGCATCAAAGCAGCATTTTCCGGGGTGATAGCTTTCTCATTCATTGGGTATTCGCCTACATCCAAGGCTTTTTTGGCATTTCCAGGATTGGCTTGAAACTCCTCCAACTGTTCCTGATAATAATTGAGCAGGAGATCTTTCTCCTCGGTTTTCATTTCGCGACAGACAATCCGCTTAAATGCCTCAGCAATCGCCTCTTCACCTTCCAGGTTTTCAGAAAGTTTGGTTGCCAAAACTCTGGAGGCTTCCAAGACCATCGGGTCATTCATCATTACCAATGCCTGTAGTGGCGTGTTTGTCCGGTTTCGGCCGATTTCACATCTGTCCCGATTGCTCGAATCGAAAATGATTGCTTTTGGAGGTGGCACAGTCAGCTTGATGAAATTGTAAATCCCTCTTCTGTAAAGCTTGTTGCCGGTATCCTGAACATAAGTAGCTAAGGTTCCTCTGCCGGATGTAGCTGCTTCCCAAAGTCCGGAAGGCTGATATGGTTTTACGCTGGGT
>DATIAI010000428.1:0-3268 GCA_035458065.1 Algoriphagus sp.
AAAAATGCCGGGATCCAGTTTGTTTTCGAGTTCTTCCATGGTTTGAAAATCAGTGATCAATCTCTTTCCACTCCTAAGAATAAGATAAATCAATTCAGCTTTTTGGAAACCGGCTATTTCATCGATACCCACCGGAATCAAACTGTTTTGGTGATTGACCAGAAGCCTTTCCAAATAGATTTTGCCGGATGTTAATTTTTCGATAGCTGATCGAAAATCAGGTAAGCCGAAAGACTCTCGTCGCTTTCGGAGTTTTTCCAAAGCATTTTGAAGTTCGGTCTTTTCTATCGGCTTTAATAAAAAATCCACACTGTTAACCTCGAAAGCACGAACGGCATATTGATCGAATGCTGTGGTAAAAATGACCGGACAGGCAGGATCGTATTGCTTAAACACATCAAAACTAATTCCGTCAGAAAGCTGTATGTCGGCAAAAATCAAATCCGGAGCAGCTGACTTTTCAAACCAATGAAATGCCTTTTTTACACTGGAAAGGATTTCCAAAATCTCAGCGCTGGGAATCAAATCCCGAATATGCTTGCATAGCCCATCTGCTACCAATGGTTCATCTTCCAGAATGAGGATTTTGGGTTGGTCTTTTATGAAATAGCTGCTCATAGTACTTAATCAGTATCTTAAAATTATGGGGATGGCTACCGAATAGTTTTCATCCGTCATTTTGATCTGCACCGGAAGCGGTGAAAGAAAACCATACAACTTTTCCAGATTGGCGAGTCCCTGCTTGTTTGATGCTGTTGCCGAGACTTTGTGATGTCTGGAGTTGGTTACGAAAATGTAATTTTCGATGGTGTATATTTCAATATGCAATGGACTGTCCGGATCTATGGCATTGTGCTTAATGCAGTTTTCCAGCAATATCTGAAGTGTCACGGGTGCAATTCCCTGATCCAAAACGGCTTCAGAAATATTTGTTTGGATTTCAATTGCCCTTCCAAATCTTGTTTTTAGCAAGAAAATGAAGTGACAGATAAAATCAAGTTCTTCGCGAATAGACACGACGGATTGGTTTTCATTCTTCAGAACATAGCGGTATACTTTTGAGAGGTTGTTGACATATTCCGATGCAAGGGTAGGATTGTCAAAAATCAAGCTATGCAGCGAACTGAGTGAATTAAAAAGGAAATGCGGATTCAGTTGGTTTTTAAGATTGTCAAACTGAACTTGGGTCTTTTCCTTTTCCAGTCGCTCAGCTCTGAGGATACTTTTTTTCCATTCGTCGAAGAAGTGTTTCCCTACGAAAATACTGTTGATCAGAAATGAAAGAATGATAAATACAGCATAAGTCGACATGCTGAACATGACCGACATAGATCCGTCCAGGTATTTCCCCGCTAATGAAAAAAGCAAGCGGTTAATGGTAAGCATGTATGCCACCCCAAGAACCAATTGGGTATTTATCCTAAGAAGAAATCGTTCTGAAAATGGGATAATCTTATTCAGATAGGCATTCATTCCCCTGAAAAACTCCCAGGTGAATGTTAAAAACAGAAATGTGTATAAGATTGATTCAGCCGGAAAAGGTCCTATTACTTCAATCTTGTCCCAAATGGAATAGCGTATCAGTCCGCTGATCAGTGTGATCGCAATAATAAAACTATACTCGATCCCAAAATTCTTTCTCAACTTCATACCTTCTTTTTTGCCTAGCTATTTAAGACCACGTTCTATTTGCTGTCATCGCTCCACACTCCTGTCAAAAACCTTTGATAAAGGCTCCGGTTTTATGGAACTTGCCTGACAGGAAAACTTCCTAAAATCCTTATTCAATTCCTGACTTTTCCATCTTTCATTTCAATGGTGCGATCGGTTTTGGATGCAAAATCCTCATCATGTGTAACAGCGATAATGGTCTGTCCAAAATCACGTGTCAGGCGTTTAAAGGTATCAAAAACAATCTTTGAATTGATAGAATCGAGGTTTCCGGTAGGTTCATCACCCATGATGATCAATGGGTCATTGATCAACGCTCTGGCAATTGCCACCCGCTGTTGTTGGCCACCCGAAAGTTTGGAGGATACCTTGGATGCCTGATCGGCAATACCCAACAAATCAAGCTTTTCCATTGCTTTGGTTTTGATCCTGGCTTCGGATAATCTTCCCAGTTTCAGAGCAGGAATCATCACGTTTTCCAATGCAGTGAACTCAGGGAGGAGAAAATGAAACTGAAAAACGAAACCTATATGTTCATTCCGAAATCTCGCCAAATAATCGGGGGATTTACCGGTCAGTTCCTCAGAATTGATTTGGAGTTTGCCTTCAAAATCCATATCCATGGTGCTCAGCAAATAAAGAAGCGTTGATTTTCCACTCCCTGATTTGCCTACCAGACTGAGAAATTCGCCCTTCTGTACTTCCAAATTGATATCATTCAAAACCTGAAATGTATTTGGGTCATGAAAATACTTGGTGATTCCCTGGGTAGTTAAGATGATGTTTTCCATGGTCAGATGCCTCTTATGATTTCAATAGGGTCGATGTTTCCGGCTTTTCTGGAAGGAATCCATCCTGCAAGTGCAGTGGTCAGGACACCAAAGACAATTCCAATGACATAGTACTTGGGATCAAAATTGATTGGAAGGGAATCCAATGCCAGTAATTCGCCTCCATCGAATGGAACTTGTGCCAAAAGAAGGGAAAAGACAAAGCCGACTATCAATCCCAATAAACTGCCTATCAGGCCGATGATGAGCGATTGAGTCAGAAAGATTCCAGTTACATCCCTGGCTGCAAAGCCTGTGGCTTTTAAAATAGCAATGTCTTTCATTTTACTGTAAATCGTCATGTTGAGAATGTTGTAGATGCCAAATCCTGCGACTATCAACAGCGTGATGGACACCGAGTAAGTCATGATGTCCCGAATGATCGCTCCTGCCAGGAGGGTCGAATTTGCTGTTTCCCAGTCTTCTGCCTTTTCTCCAAAAGTTGCCTGTATTTTCTCTGCCTTAAGTTTCGCAGATCTATAATCTGTTGTTTTAATATTGAGATCTGTAATGTGCCCTGCGTCTTTTCCCAGGAGTTTTTGTACGGTGGAGATATTGGAATAGCTCCTTACATTGTCAATCTCCCCCAATCCCAATTGAAAGATTCCCACAACTTTCATCGAATAGGTCACGCCCTGCGGGGTGGTCAGGATAAGCAAGTCACCGATTTTCGCAGAAAGTTTTTTTGCCAAGCCAGACCCAATGATCAAACCGTTTGAAGTGGTCATGAGGGCAGAAAGCGATCCGGCCTTCATTTTTGAACTGAG
>DATIAI010000429.1:0-10285 GCA_035458065.1 Algoriphagus sp.
CAATTGCAACGCCAAAACATTGGTGGCATCGGAAACTACTTCGGTGTTTCTCAAGGCACTGATCATATTGTTTTGGCTTGCTTTAGCCACAACTGAGCAACTGCCCAAAGGAGCAACTGGAGATAGAATTATCGGAGGAAAACCAGCCGCTTTTGCCAGTTTTAGCCAGTCCGCCTCGGTTTCCAAAAGCAAAATCGGATCAAGAGTTGTGGGTTGAGTAAACCTGTTTCTTTCATACTCTCTCAGAAGATCATTTGGAGAAACCTGGTTAACGCGCTGTCTGAAAATCTCCAACATCAAACTGTTGAAATCTGACCCAGAAAGGCCATTAATCAAAAAATCAACCGCTCCAGAATCAGGAACTTTGGATTTCAATTTTTCAAAACTTGGATTTTTGGGCATCGGGAAAATGGAAAACTAATTTGTGAAGACTGCAAATCTGGTCAAGGGTAAAATTGCAAATTACAATTTAGTGTCATTTTCAATATATAACCCTTAGTTTTGTGGGACCTTTTTAGAGACAAGAAAATATTATGAAATCGAGTATGGCGCTGGCATCACAGATGAAAATTAACCATGCGAGATTTCGTCTGGCCCTTTTAAATCAAATTATAATCAGATGAAAGGAATCATTTTGGCCGGAGGATCCGGTACAAGGCTTTATCCTTTGACAATTGCAGTCAGCAAGCAGCTGATGCCAGTATACGATAAGCCCATGATTTATTATCCACTATCTGTGCTGATGATGGCCGGAATCCGTGAGATTCTGATCATTACCACACCGGAGGATTCTGCAGCATTTCAAAAGTTGTTAGGCGACGGTTCCCAAGTTGGATGCCGATTCGAATATGCTGTACAGCCCAGTCCAGATGGTTTGGCTCAGGCTTTCATTATCGGTGAGAAATTTATCGGCAGTGACAAAGTAGCCTTGGTATTGGGTGATAATATTTTCTACGGATCTGGCCTTCACAGGACACTCATGGAAAATACAAATCCTGACGGAGGAGTAGTATTTGCATATCATGTTAATGATCCTGAGCGGTATGGGGTGGTGGAATTCGACGAAAGTCAGAAGGCCATTTCGATCGAAGAAAAACCCACTAACCCAAAGTCCAACTTTGCGGTTCCCGGTCTTTACTTCTATGACAATCAGGTCGTGGAAATAGCCAAAAATATCAAACCCAGCCCAAGAGGTGAACTTGAAATCACCGACATCAACAACGAATATCTCAAAATGGGTAAGCTTCAAGTGGCGATTTTGAACAGGGGAACTGCTTGGCTGGATACCGGAACACATCAGTCCCTGCTACAGGCAGCGCTTTTTGTAGAGGTGATCGAGGAAAGACAGGGGTTAAAAATTGGATGTATCGAAGAGGTGGCTTACCGAAACGGATTTATTGGGAAAGAAGAAATGCTCAAGGCTGCTGAAAAGCTTGGCAAGAGCGGATATGGGGATTATTTGAGGAGGTTGATTAAGTAAATCACTTCAATTTGAGATAAAGAAGCCTGGGAAAAACTCCCGGGCTTTTTTTGTGCCTTCTCACTCCAAATAAAATTTTCAGGAAGCATGCAACCTGTCCCAAGTTTTTCCAATCTGCTGGTTGTTTTAAATTTTTAAAAACTAAACCAATGAAAAAAATGAAACACTTTAGATCACTTGGACTGCTCTTGCTGCTTTTCGCAGGACTGTTAACAGCATGTGAGGAAACAATTGAGGAACCTACCAATCCGCTCGTGGCCGAGGCGGGTGATGAACAGGAATTGGTGACGAATTCCGTTACGCTTTTGGACGCAAGTCAATCGGTCAATTCTACAGGAAAGCCAGTTTCCTATAAATGGGAACTTGTGGAGAAACCAGAAGGCGCAGAAGCGGAAACCTCAGCAATGGACAAGGTGGCTGTGGAATTTTCGGCAAATAAAGCCGGAGATTATGTTTTCAAACTGACCGTGACTTACCTCAACTGGTCAGCTACAGATAGGGTCAAAATCAAAGTAGTACCTGGAGAGGCGTCAAAAATTGAGGCAAGAGCCGGTGATGACAAGCAAGTTGCAGTGGAAACTTTGATTCAATTGGATGGATCCGGCTCTGTAAATGAATTGGGTGGCATCCTTCAATATGGATGGACGCTCATCGAAAAACCGGAAGGAAGCATTGCACAAATTCAAAATCCCGATCTGGCGGTAGCTAAATTTCAACCTGATAAAGCCGGTAAATATTTGATAAAACTAGCTGTCAAATTTCAGTCTAGTGTGTCCTTTGACTTGGTGGAAATTACAGTCACAAGTCCCAATGGTGCCGAAGGTCCAATCCTGATTTCCGAAGACATCCTTCAGTCCAGAGTTTTAGAAAACATATACGTCGAAAAAGATCAGCTTTTTGACTATTTAGTGACCAAGGACATAGAGGTAGCCGCAAACTTGCTTATTAAACCAGGAGTAAGGGTTGCCTTTGAGGCGGGAGCAAAATTGACCGTTTCCACAAACGGGATCTTGATAGCCGATAATAGAACGTCTCAGGGAACCATTGTTTTCCAAGGGAAGTCTGCTGAAAAAGGCTATTGGGAGGGAATTCTGATCGAGTCGCAATCAGAGCACAACATGCTGTGGGGAACTGAGATCAGGGACGCCGGTCAGATGGATGCAGCACTTAAGGTTGCTCCAGGAGGTAACATTACAGTGATTTCTTCCAAGATCTACCACAACTCAAAATTCGGTATAATTCTACCTGAGGATGCGAGCTTTGCAGAGTTCAAAGTGAATGAAATCTACGACAACACAGACGGGCCTTTGGTGATCGCGGCAGAAAGAGTAGCCCTGCTCTCTTCTGAAAACACAATAAAGGACGGAAATATTAGGGTTTCACCTGGAAGGATAGACAATGGCCTAGAACACATTTGGCCTAATTTTACTTCCCAATACGACCTTCTTGATGATCTGGTGGTGACAGCTGCATCCACTTGGGCTATTTCGGACGGTGCCCACGTCAATGTGGCCAATGACAGGGCAATCCGGATCATCCAAGGATCCAAGATGGTCTTACTTGGATTAGATGGAAAGCCGGTGGTTATAGAAGGAATGACCAAGGAAAAAGGCGCTTGGAGAGGAATATACCTCGACAATTCACAAGGAAACTCAAGCAGCATTATCAAGGCCGAGATCCGGCATGCAGGAAGTAATGCCATCAGTGGCTCGGAGCCTGCAACACTGAAGATTGGCACCAATGGCAGTATTGCGATTTCCAGAACGGTCTTTGACCAAGGCAAAGGGAACGGGCTGGATGCCACTTCCAATGGGGTAAGTCTGGTTTTTGACCTGAACACCATCACAAACCACCAAGGACATCCCATCGTTGTCTCCACCAGCTTGGTTGAAAACCTCGATTACACCACCGCAATGGAAAACAATGGAAAGAACGAGGTAGCTGTAGACGGCCTGATAGCTATTGGTGTCCCTGGCAGAGAGGTGATCTGGAAGGGGTTCTATGGAGGTACTCCCTATGTAATCACAGGCATGGGCGATAACCTGCTAGTTCAGTCTGGCTTAAGGATTAAACAAGGTGTAAGGATCAAGATGCAGCCGGGAACGCGGATCGATGTCGTGGATTCGGGAGGCATGTTGGGCTACCTACATCTGGAGGGAGGCAATGGTGCGCCGGTTGTCATCCAAGGAACAGATGAGACCGCCGGCTCTTGGTATGGCATAACCTATTCGACCAACCATCTCCAAAACGTGGTACGAAATGCACGCATTCTACACGCTGGTAAGGTGATGTCCAACAATTTTTCAGCGGCAATTACCGTGGACAACGTGCCACAAGGAAGCCTAACTGTAGACAAGACCTTTATCGGGAAATCAGGCCAGCATGGAATTGCCGTTGTGAAAACCTCTGAAAATTCTTTGAAAACCACCGAAGTGATTTTCGAAGAAGTCCCGGGAAATAATGTCCATATCTGGTAACAATCCCACCTAATATCATTAAAAAAACCTCTGTTGATTTACAGAGGTTTTTTTATGATGTACAATGGAACAGAAGGTTAGATCTTCTTATTGTTCGTAAAGTTGATGCTTGGTAAGAAAGTCGATTACATGTTTACCGGAAAGTGGCTTTGTAATGTAATCTTTTACGTCAGGGTAGGAGAAAGCCATATTTCTATCGTTGCTGTCGATCGAACTGGTAATGATGGAGATCAAAAATTGATCTTTAATGTCTTGGTCTAGCTTGGTAAACTCATCCAAAAATCCCCAAGCATCCATAATCGGCATATTGATATCCAAAAGGATCAAAATCGGACCTACAGAAGGATCTAAAGTTTGGTCAGCAACTCTCTTTTTTATTTCAACAATGGCCGTTTTGCCGTTTTCAAACTGATAAATGGTGTTTTCGAATCCAATACTTTTCAGAATTTTTGTAGCAACCATCTTCACAATGTCATCGTCGTCTACCAAAAAAACCTCACCAATCTTAAATATTCCCATTGATTTGCTTCTAGGTCAAGCTACAAAAGTATTGACTTTAGAATAAAATTTTGGATTTTTTTAAGTAAATATTGATGAGGTTTATGGGAATTATCTGAAGCCTTGCAATTAATCCAATTTAATATTTGCTAAGGGATTGAAAATCTGATGCTTCTACTCAGAAATCTCAAAGACAATAAATTTCCGAAAAATTAGTTTTTGATGTCTCTGAAATGGAGCAATCGCTGCAACTGGACTCTAGCACGGCTGAGTTGAGATTTGGAAGTGTTTTCGGAGATTTCTAATTGGCTGCTGATTTCTTCATGGCTTAAACCTTCTAAGACAAAAAGTTCAAATACCTTTTTGTAGCCTTTGGGAAGATATTGAAGCATTTTTCTCAGATCTTCCCAATCGAGGTTATCACTTGGACCTGCTTGATTTGCTTTCTGGTATATCCGATCCAAGCCGATTTCCCGATAGAGATTCCGTTGTTTTTCCAGGTACATAAGGCATTCGTTGACCACAATTCTGCGGATCCAACCCTCAAAACTTCCCTGCTGACGAAACTGGCCGATCCGGTCAAATACTTTCCCAAAAGCAATGATCAAGACATCCTCCGCAGCGGCTGTATCCTTGATGTATTTCTGGCAAACCGAAAGCATCTTCGTTGAAAGCCGGTCAAAAAGTTCACGCTGGATTTTTGGATTTTGATCCAAGCATCCTAAAAATAAATGTTCGATACTGTTCATTCGGAGAAATTGAATTTCTCCTGATATCACCATTGGCTTTTTCATGGATAGGTAAAGAATTTGATATAGTTGGTTTCATTTCAAAAAAGGGCTTTTGGTTGATGGTATTGTTTACGTGATGGAGTGGGCCTGGGCTGCCTCCAAGACATCACATGTTTGTGTGGTTTTTTGCGTCAGAGCTGTGCAGCTGACACAGAATTTTGTGCTGATTTTCTTTTCAGGATCGCTGGTTGAAAAGGTTATACCCCAAAGAATCAGTGTTATTTTCCAGAAGGTTTTCATAGCGGTTTTATTTAAAAGTGACACTACAAAATTGTATCGAAAACCAAACTTCTGAAATCACATAAATGGGTGAAAAATAGGGTGTTGAAGGGTAATTAGATTCAAAATATGTGATGCTATTTGGGGTAAACTACGCTCGTTCCAAAAAAAAGACCTGCCAGGTTTTCAAATCCCGGCAGGTCAAATCTTTTAAAACCCAAAAGTCGGAAACCCAAAAAATCAAACCAGCTTGTCCCGGAAGGCTTTTGCAACAGCTTCGCTTTTGGAATTGACGTGCAGCTTTTCGTAGATTTTCTTGATATGGCTTCTCACGGTATCCATCGCGATGAACATTTCAGCTGCGATCATTTTATAGGAATATCCATTGACCAGCAGTTGAAGGACTTCTTTTTCCCGTTCGGATAGGTTGTAGCTCTTATCGGCTGGCAGATTCATCTGAGAAAACATCTTCAAAACCTGAGCAGCCACAGAAGCGGTCATTGGAGCTCCTCCGGTGGAGGCTTCCTGAATGTATTCCAACAGTCGGGCAGGAGGTGTTTTTTTTAAGATATACCCATTTGCACCATTTTGAAGGGCTTGGAAAATATTCTGATGATCATCAAACACAGTCAGCATCAGAACTTTCACTCCCGGGTTGATTTCTTTGATGAGTTTAAGTCCCTCCAGTCCATTTACGCCAGGCATATCAATGTCCATCAGGATGACGTCCGGATTAAAAGTTTTGACTTCATGCACTACATTGGAGCAGTTTCTGAATGCGGCAAGAACATTGAATCCCTCACTGCCATCAATCAACATGGTCAATCCTTCCCTCAACTGTGCATTGTCTTCGTAAATCAGCAGCTTTATCATCGCATAAACAGAAAAGTCAAAAGTAAGAGGTTAATTCTCAGGACCCAATCACATATTGATGTGGAATTACAGGGTAATCCTCAAGATCAATTCTGTGCCTTCTCCAGGTTTTGAATTTATAGTAAGCGTTCCGTTGAGATTTGCAGCACGTTTTTTCATGTTTTCCAGTCCGTTTCCGTCATCCAGATCATTGAGGTCGAATCCTACTCCATAATCTTTGATCTTCAGGATGAAGATGCTTTTCTCCAAGGCAAATGAAATGAACAATCGGCTTGCTTTGGAATATTTTGCGGCATTGTTGATTCCCTCTTTGAATATCAAAAACAGATCCCGACGGGCATCCATGCTGAGTTTCATTCCTTGGACCTTTTCGTCGATCTCCATATTGAACAGGATATCCTTGCTTTCCAAGGCCTCATTTGCAAACTCCCTCATTCGAGCAATCAGCCTTTCCATGGTGTCATTTTGGGGTTTGATGCTCCAGACAATGTCATCCATGGCTTCCATCATCCGCTGACTGTTTTCGGAGATTTTGGAGATGTACTCACTGGACTTGGCCGGGTCGGTTCCAATTTTGGTTTTGGCCATTGAGCTGAGGATGTTGATCGTGCTGAGCGTAGACCCCATGTCGTCATGCAGGTCTCTGGCCAATCTGCTCCGGAGGTTGACGACTGCCAAGATCCGGTTGACATTCATCCGGTAAATGAGGTAAACTATCCCGATGAAAATCAGCCCCAAAAGGGCTTTGAACCACCAAGTCTGAACCAAACTTGGCTTGATTTCAAAACTGAATACTGCTGGTTCGGAAAAAAAGCCAGATTCATTGGCACTTTTCACTTCAAACCGATACTCACCCGGAGGAAGGAGAGAATAGACTGCCTGAAACTTGCCTTTTGCTTCCATCCAATTCTGGTCTGCTCCAACCAAACGGTAGTGATAAGAGAATCTGTCCTGAACCGGAAAATTCAGAATATTGAAATCAAAGGTTAGGCTGTTTTCTTTTGATGTGAATTCATTTTTCAGCGAATCCAAAGAACCATCTCCAATGTACAGTCCAAAAAGTTCTATGCTTGTAATCGATGGGACAGGCGGGGAGAGGTTTCGCTCAAATTGGAGCGGATCAAAAATCACCACTCCATTATTGCTGATAAAGGCCAATTCACCGTTGGAAAATCGGGTTCCGCTCCGGCCATCTCCAGGAACTGTTGAGAAAAAATGGTTTTTCCCAAAGGAATAAAAGGTATTATTCCTGACATCAAATCTGGTCAGTCCGTTGGGAGTATAGATCCAAACCAATCCATTGGAATCGGACTCCATGTGAAGTATGGTATTGCTGACCAGCCCGTCTGAATAGGAGAAAATTTCATTTTGACCGGTATTCACATTGAACTTGTTCAGCAGCTCAGAACCAATCAGGAAAATACTGTCATTGACCTGAAGAATTTTCTCCGTGGTATTTGAATTCAAAATGGAATTGTCCAAGTGCCGAAGGATTTTGCCATCCCAGATATCCAATTCATACACGCCCTCATTTGTGGTAGTTACCCAAAGTTTTTCTTCCTTGCTGATCAAAATTTGTGGAATGCGTCCCTGGAATTTTACAAACCTTTGAAATCCTGTTTCCAGAATCCCTTCTCCCTCGTACTTGATGATGCTCCCGTTTTGTGTTCCAAACCACAGGTTTCCGATTTTATCCTGAGCAATCGTTCTTATGGTTGATCCTGAGAAAGCCTCTGGATAAATAAAGTGTACTTTTTTGGAATCAAGTTCGATGATTTGAATGAGGCCTTTTTGCAAGGCGACCCAAACGAGATTTCGATTTTTATCGTGGTGAATATCCCATATCTGATAAGTTTCAGGTGCGTTTGGCGCATTCGCGTAAATCCATTTCGCATTCACTTCACCTGTCATGGGTTTGAAAATACTGAGGCCCTTTCCCCAACTTCCCAGCCATACACTTGTGTCTCCGTCGTGAATTACCTCTTCTATAGCCTGATATTCATAGTTTCCGTTGTTGGTGTCTTTTTGCAAAAAGTAAATATCCGGGGTATCAAAATGGAGGAAATACAATCCTGAATCCGAAGCAAGCCAAATCCCGCCGGCATTGTCCCATATTAGTTTGGAGATTTTGTCATATCGGATATCACTCTGAATCAGGGGCGTAAATTTGTTTGAGTTCCGGTCAAAATCCGCCAAAGTCTGAATGCCGTAGCGCCAAATTGTTCCATCGGGCAATTCCAGATTTCCGAAAGCTTCCTGGTAATTGGTTGTGGGGGGAGAAAGCTCGCTCTTGTGGTCTTTCCAAAGTTTGGTATTCGGGTCATAGGAAAGCAGTTTTTCCTCGGGAGCCCAGTAATTGATCCAAGATATTCCTTTGGAATCCTCATAATAATTGAACACTCCGCTCAGGGATGCATTTTTTAGCACTTCCAGTCCCAAGGGATTGGACGCTCGGGTGTAAACAGCGGAGTTTTTTGGGTCATAGACACTAAGGCCCTCTACGCAACTGATCCAATAGCGTCCTTTTTTATCTTCAAAAATAGACCTGGCTTTCCATCCTTCCGGGATTTGAATGGGAAGGTTTTGGTCTGTGATGATGCCTCTTTCCTGATCGATCCAGAGCAGTTTGTTGTTATTCAAAATCACAAAAAGATTGCCTTTGCTGTCCATCCACAGAGATTCACCCTGGAAGCGGTCTTGTGTTTTTTCGAATGGAAATTTTGTGAAAAGCTGTTTTTCAGGTATGTATGTTCCATAATCGTCTCCCACCCGAAGCCACATTTTTCCCTTCAAGTCCACCAGAATTTCTGAAACAGATTGGGTTGATTGACGTTCCGGGCTATCGATTTGATAAGTCATGAATTTTCGCCCGTCAAACCGTTGCAGGCCATTGTGACTTCCGATCCACAGATAATTATTTCTGTCTTTATAGACGGTCAAGATCTGATTTGAAGCCAATCCCTCTGCGGTACCAAAACGGGTGACAAAATAGCGTTTGGTTTCAGCAAATGCTGATTGGACCACAAGTAGAAAAAGAAGGAGGAAAAGGATTTTTTTCATCTTATGCAAAGCTCCTAAAATTAATCCTTTAGCTCTAAAATCGAATTTTTGATCGGATTAAATCACATGTTTATGTGAGGGGTTTAGGGATTTTTTCAAGCAACCTCTTGGATAACTTTCCCATCTCTAGAGTAAAATCCTACCTATGAAAAATTCACTCTGGCTTTTTATTGGCCTTTTCTTTTGGAATACCGTTCTCTCCGCCCAGGAATTGCAGCCTGAGGGAATGCAAGAAGACCTTAAGATTTTCCGGGAAAGTCTGGAAAAATTCCATCCGGAAATGTACCGATATACGGATCGTCAAACTTTTGAAAACCATTTCAAAGCTGTCGATTCTCAGATTTTGACTCCTAAAACCCAACGGGAGTTTTACAACCTACTCAAGCCCATTTTGGTGGATCTCAAAGACGGTCATATCAAATGGATCGTGCAGGGCAGAGACCAGCATTATGGATTCTTTGATGATCAACTCTTTCCGATCAGACTTTTCTTTGATCAGAAAATTGTAAAGGTTCTCAGTCATTTCGGGGGTGAAAAAACTCCTGTTTTGGCGGAAGTGAAATCCATAAATGGCGAACCGATTGAATCTATTGAGAAGAAACTCCTTTCCGGACTGACCTATGGTGACGGAGAAAGTTTGAGTGGAAAATACTACCAGTTGAACCGATTCTTTGCCGCTTTTTATTCCACCGAATATGGGGTAAGCGAAACGTACAGCGTTGAACTCGAAAATGATGGAAAAATCACGAAGTGGGAGGGAAAGGGAGTAAAAAGGGACCAGATTGAAACAGCCTACCAGAAAGCGGATGAGCCGAATACTTTCAAAATGATTAACAGCACGACCGGAGTTTTAGACATCAATTGGTTTTTCTCTGATGAAGATGGAC
>DATIAI010000430.1:0-2440 GCA_035458065.1 Algoriphagus sp.
AGGGCTTCACTCTTGGTGTTCGATACTCTGGTATTGGCGGAACCCGCTACTCCTTGATGGTCAACGGAAACGTCAACGGGGATTTTGTCAACTCCAATGACCTCGCATTTGTCTTTGATCCAAACACTCAGGGATTGTCAGAGACAATCGGTCAAGCAATGCAGGATGTATTGGCAAATCCTGACAACCTGGCCAAAGATTACATTCAGAATAGCCTCGGCCAAGTCGCTGCGCGGAATGGTGGTGAAAACGGATATTTTGGATTTTGGGATGTCCGATTAGCCAAGAGATTGTTCTTTACCAAAGACAAAAAATCTGGTCTTGAATTGGGAGCGGATATCTTCAACTTGGGCAACTTGTTGAATAAAGACTGGGGTAATAGCAAGAATTTGGGCAACCAAAACCTTCTGACCATCCGAAACTTTGATCCCGTAAACAAACAGTATGTTTACGAGGTCAATCCAAACGTCGGTGTAGCTAATCCGGGTGGTACTCCTTTCCAAATCCAAATTTCAGGTCGGGTTTTCTTTTAATCAATCCTAAAATTAGAGTCCGGCAATATTCCCGTTGCCGGACTTCTTTTTTTCAATCAAAAACCACTTACTAAAAATGAAAAATCCTTCAAGGATAAGACCATGGATTCTGCTTTTCGGAATCACTATGGGAATTTCTTCCCCAAATATGTTGAAAGCTCAGGAAACCAAACCGGCACAACACGTGGTGTTGATTTCCATTGACGGTTTTCGTCCGGACTTTTACCTGGAAGAAAAATGGCCGGCTCCTAATCTTCAGGAAATGGCAAAATCCGGAGCCCGATCACTCGGAGTCACTGGAGTTTTCCCGTCCGTAACATACCCTTCACATACGACCATCATAACTGGCCGTACTCCCCTTCATCATGGAATCTATTACAATGCGCCTTTTGAACCCGCAGGTCAGACTGGAAGATGGTTTTGGGAAAGTGAGCTGATCAAAGTGCCCACACTTTGGGATGCTGTCAAAGCAGGTGGAATGAAGAGTGCCAGTTTTATCTGGCCCGTTTCAGTCAATGCTCCCATCGATTACAATCTTCCCGAATTCTGGAGCTTGGAGGAAGGTTTTGGAAGAATCGAGCCCATGCGGGAAAAAGAAACTCCAAAAGGACTGATGGCCGAAATGGAACTGAATGTACTCGGAAAGTTGAATGAAAAGACCTTCAATGGAGACTACTTAAACCGAGAAGATCGTATTGGAGAAATGGCAGGCTATATTCTAGAAACCTACAAGCCAAATCTTATCACGCTCCACTTGATCGCAACGGATCATTTCCAGCATGAGGAGGGAAGAGATGGTCCGATGGTCCGCAAATCGCTCGCTGCGACGGACAGAGCAATTGGCAAAATCATCGAAGCTGCAGACCGGGCTGGAATTCTGGATCAGACGACTTTTATCGTCACTGGTGATCATGGTTTTGTGAATATTCACAGTTCGATCAGCCCAAATGTCTGGCTTGTGGAAGCAGGATTGATGGAAAATAAACCCGACCGGGGCGATTGGAAAGCTGCCTTCCATACCAGCGGAGCTGCTGCATTTTTGCATCTAAAAGATAAAAGCGACAGTGCTTCTTTGGAAAAAGTGAAAGAGATATTGGAAATCCTGCCAGAAAGCCAAAAGAAGCTTTTCAGAGTACTGGACCGTGCAGACTTGGACAGGGTAGGAGCTGACCCAAATGCAGCTTTGGCATTGGCACCGATTCAAGGAATATCCTTTTCTCCTTCCAGTCAAGGTACAGTTTTGAAACCTGCAAAAGGAGGAACACATGGATTTTATCCTGATTTCGATGAGATCGAAACGGGCTTCATCGCTTGGGGAGCAGGTATTCGTGAAAATGTGGAAATCCAGGAAATGGGACTCGTCGATGTCGCAGCCGTGGTCAACTACCTCCTCGATCTAAAAATGGACCTTCCGGAAAGTAATCTCTACCCCGGAATTAAAAAGTAAATTGTAACTAAAAATAACCTGCTCAAGGCTTGCCATTGGCGAGCCTTTTTTATTCAGTCGAAAGTCTACTTTACATGAAACCTATACCTCCAACTAGACATGAATGGATTGAAGTTCCAGAGAAGGAGCTGTGGACCGTCGATCGTCCTCAGTTGACAAAAACTTCAGACAACCCTCCTTTTTGCTTTCGACATTCTTGACGAAAAGCTGAAATATTCCTCTTTCATAACCTTGGAAACAGTCTGTCTGGTCAGCCCTGTCAGATCTGCAATATCCTGAAGTGTCAAGAGGTTCATTAGGTTAATTTTATTCCCTTTTCCATCCAAGATTTGATCCTGAAAGTGGCTTGTAATCCTCCTGACTTTTTCAATTGCATCCAGACTCCTTACCGCAAAAAGTCGGTCTTCAGCTCTGCACCAGCGACTGACTAATTGGATATTAAACCATTCGGAGATTTCAG
>DATIAI010000431.1:0-8581 GCA_035458065.1 Algoriphagus sp.
TGGATACCTAATCCTTATTTGGATTTTAATATTCGAAAACTAATCTATATTTATTTATATAAATTTTATTTGCTGATAATGCTTTTAGGTGAATGCATTAATTGGTTAGAGGGAAAAATTAGGCTGTCAGAATCAGGTAAAGAAAAAGATTATAAAATTGGTTGGGCATTTTGATTTTTTTTGGAATCCATGGTTTTATTTTTTGTTTGAGGCCTATTGAATAAATTGTTAAGTAATACTTGCCAGGTGGACGCAAAGGTAATTGGGAATACTTTTTCAAAGGGAAGATGGGTAGAACTTATTAATTTATAATGAAGCAATGAGCAAGAAATTTTACTTGATTTACCAGAGATTAAATCTCAATGAAATAAAGCATCGAATTAAACATGAGTAAGATAAATGGCCATTTATGTGAAAATTATAAATCAAGTGTTTTCATTTCAATCTGCTTCGTCTGATGTTGGTATATAAGTTATCATGGCTTCATTCTATTTAAGTTTTTTGCACTTTTTTTATAACTATGCTAAATTTAATTTGCTGGTTTCAGACATCATTAACACTCTATAGAAGAGTTTATGCTAACACCATATATATGGCATTATGAGTATAAAATAGATTGCCTTGGCCTATATGGTTTCAAACTGGTGTGCAGATGAATGCGCCAAGAATGGGTTAACTGGAACCAAAATCGGGTATTTCGGATTTACAAACTGCTCAAAATTCTTCTACGCAGAAAAGGGAAAAGAGGGATTTTCGTCCGGGTCAAAGATCCGATGACCTAACCGGAATTGGGAATAGAAGCTGGTCTATGGAATTTATGTCCTACAGTCTTCGGACCGATCAGCGGTTCAGGATGAAACATATTGTCGATGATTTCAAACGGGAAGCCCTACATATTGAGATTGATGCCAGCCATCTTTCGATCCTTATGGTTAGGGTTTTACAAGAATTAAGATGCCTTCCTGACCAGATCCGGGTAAAAATTGTGCAGGAATTTTTCGCAGAATCGCTTCAGATCTGGACGCAAGCCACCCAGGTTAGAATCCTGTTTATCCAACAGGGAAAACTCAGGCAAAACACATTTTTTGAACATTCAACAAATCATATAGGACCGAAGTACTGGACAATTCTTCCTTTGTTTCTTTCAGGTGTTAAGAGAGTACTCAAGAAAGGATGGAAGGTTTCAACGATCGCAGACCTTACGGAATTCTGAATAATTTTCTCCAATAGAGTAGGCGAATCAATGGGTGTTTTCAGTGGATTACATCGGAGAAATTACCCATAATTCACACCCTTAATAGTAATAATACCCATAATCAAGAATCGATTTTGTCTATTTTAGAATGGTCAAAATATGTCGAATCCTTCAAATTCATGTCTATTATATGTGATAAAACTTTATAAATGTTAAAGTTAAAATAGTATACAATATGGTTAAAATGGTGGAATGTTAGCCCTTTTTAAGTATCTACATTTAAAAATTATTAACTCAATAAAGTATAAGACATGAAAAATCTCTACAATCAGCTTTTGAAAAATGGGCATTTTTGGAGGTGCTCCGCAGAAGCTGCCCGGATAACGGTTGTTTTATGTTTTTTGACTTTTACCACGGGGCTGATTACCCCTGTAGAAGCAAATGACGCAATTTTCGAAGATGGCAGAATTAGCAAAAGGACCGCTGAACTGCTGTCGAAAAAGGGCTATTCTTCCAAACCCATCGATGTAAGGGTTTCCGGAAAAGTTTCAGATGAAACCGGGGAGGCATTGCCGGGTGCAACTGTTACAGTGGTTGGTTCGAGTATCGGAACAGTAACAGACATTGATGGCAGTTATTCAATCACTGTCCCTGATAACGCCATTCTGGTATTTTCCTTTATAGGATACGAGACTCAACAGGTTTCTGTGGGAAATACAACAACCATCAACATCGTAATGAAAACTGAGATTTCTGGATTGGATGAAATAGTGGTTGTTGGATATGGTACTCAAAAGAAAATCAATCTTACAGGTGCCGTATCTACTGCAAAGGGTGAGGATTTGGCCAATCGGCCAGTTACCAACATGCAGCAGGCACTACAGGGATTGGTCAGTAACTTAGTGATAACCCCAAATTTAGCTGGCGGAGAGCCAGGAGCCGATATGGCGATGAGCATCCGTGGATTAGCTTCTTTCGAAGGTAGCACAGCGCCATTTATTTTGGTTGATGGGGTTCCAATGAATATCAATGATATCGATCCAAATGATGTGGAGTCGGTTTCTGTTTTGAAGGATGTTGCTGCCACTTCTATTTATGGAGCGAGGGCGGCATATGGTGTCATTCTGATCACCACTAAAAGAGGAAGCACAGGATCAAGAATATCATATTCCAGTAACATTGGATTTAGTGAGCCCACTATCTGGCCCAGACTTCAAGGTGGTATGGACTGGGCGCACGCTTTGAACGATGCAAACACGAACTTTGGAGGTACACCGCCTTACCCTGCTGAAGCGCTTGATCGCTTGGAAAGAAACTTGGCAAATCCTGGTAGTGCACCGGGCATGCTTCCTTTGGCTGGTGCGGATGATTGGAATATTTTGAACACAGGAACATTTGGTGTTGCCAATGATGGAATTTCCGATTTGCTTATGAAGGATAGATCAATGCGATCCAAGCATAACCTGTCATTTTCAGGTGGAAATGAAAATATCAATTACTACTTATCAACTGGTTATTATAGCGAAGAAGGGTTGCTCCGTTTTGGGGATGAATCATTTAACCGGTTCAATATAGATGCAAAGATTGCGGCAAAAGTTACCAAATGGATGAATGTGGAGTTTCTTACCAAGTATAAGTCCGAAAATGAGGATTTTCCGTGGAATCCGGACTTTGGACGGGCTTGGTATATGAACTGGCTCGGTAAGATTAAGTTTGGTACGCCTGCTAAATATCCTGATTCAGATATATGGACATTACAAACCCGGGTAGAGGAATGGAAGAATATGAGGCAAAAAATCCAAAGTGATCAGATCGTCTTATCACCAAAAATCAATATCGAACCGATTAAGGGCTGGGTTACAACTGCCCAATTTAACTTCACCTCTGAACAAATTGAAGATACCCGATTTGCCAAGCAATTTCCCTGGGTGAGACCAAGCGGTGAAATTGCTTTAGAGCCTCAAAGCAGGGAAGCCACCCAATATCAGAATGATCTCATTAGAAACAATTATTTCTCTCCTAATATATATACTTCTTTCGCCAGGGAATTCGGAAAGCATGATTTTCGAATAATGGTAGGTTATCAGCATGAGATATGGAATTACAGCAACATGTATGCAAGAAGTTTCTACATGTTAAGCGATGCCGTTCCTTCAATCAGTACTTCGGTGGGTGACCAATTTGTGCGAGACGCTATAGGGCATTGGAGTACGCAAAGTGTCTTCTCGCGATTAAACTACGTCTTCAATAAAAAATACCTCCTTGAGGTCAATATCAGACAAGATGGCTCCTCAAGATTTGAAGAGACTCGTAGAAAAGGTGTATTTCCTTCTGCATCAGCAGGCTGGATTATATCTGAAGAGGGATTCTTTCCTAAAGAAGGTTTCGTTGATTTATTAAAGGTAAGGGGATCCTATGGAAGATTGGGTAACCAAGACGTGGCAAATTACCTTTACATACCTACCCTGCCTATTCGCCAAACAAATCAGTGGTTGTTTGGAAATGAGCGCGCATGGGCTGTAGGAGCTCCAAATCTCAACAGTGTAAACCTTTCTTGGGAAACTATTGAGACCAAAAACTTAGGTTTTGATATGGCGTTTTTAGGTAATCGATTGGATGTTACCTTCGAAGTGTATGAAACCAAAACAAAGGATTTGGTTTCTCCGGGAAGTCCGCTTCCCGCAGTATTGGGTTCCCCTGTACCGAAAAGAAATGAAGGAGAAATAAGAACTAGAGGATGGGAATTAGAGATTGGATTCAAGGGTACTGTGGGTTCCAATTTTAAATACCAGATCAGGGGTCAGGTGGCTGACTACAACAGTGTTGTTATGAATTACACCAATCCAACAGGATTGCTTTCTTCCTATTACAAAGGGCAGGATTTGGGAGAAATATGGGGATTCCGTTATGATGGTCATTATCAAAACGAGCAGGAAATCAATGAAGGTGTAAATCAGAGTTTTATTTACTCCGGTAGATGGAGACCTGGTGACTTCAGATATAGGGATCTAAATGGGGATGGTATAATAAATATCGGGGATAATACAGTAAATAATCCTGGTGACCTCACTATTCTTGGAAATACAACCCCCAGATATACGTATGGCCTAAATCTGGGAGCCAGCTGGAAAAATTTTGATTTTTCTGTCTTTTTCCAAGGAGTAGCAAGGAGGGATTGGAGTTTTGGACAAAGTGCGGTTTTCAGAGGGCCTGCAGCTGGTCCCATGCACAATAATGTGTTAGAGGGTCACTTGGATTACTGGAGAGATGAATCCAGTGCGTTAGGACCCAACTACAATGCTTATTTTCCAAAACCTTACGCGCAATTTTTTGGAGAAAACCAGAAGAATTATGGTAGGCCAACGGATCATTTGCTACAAAACGCTGCTTACCTAAGGCTTAAAAACCTTCAAGTGGGTTACTCCATTCCCAAGCATATTGCGAAAAAGGCATTGTTGAGCAATGCGAGGGCCTATATTTCAGCTGAAAATCTACTGACATTCACCAATTTAATGTTCTTTGATCCGGAAGCCCTTGCCGGTAGATGGTACGGTTCAGGAGATGCGTATCCTTTGAGTAAGACATTTTCTTTTGGAATTAATCTGAACTTCTAACAATGAATTGGCTGAGTTCAATTATGTCGGAATTTCAGATAGCAGAGCATCTCACCTGCATGATTATCCCGAGAGAACTCATTCTGATTTTCTTGATTTATGAAACAAAATTCTAAAAAGTCGAAATCGAGCATGATCCTGTATTTACCGGATCACACCTTAGGATTTTTATCCCACTTGCGAGATTCCTTCTGACAACCCTAAAAATTATAAACTGATGAAAATAAAATATTATTTAATGGTATTTCTGGCAGGAATTGGGCTTAATTCCTGTGACGATGATTTTCTGAACAGGGTTCCCCTCGATCAGATCTCCGATCCGGAGTTTTGGAATTCCACAGGCGACCTGGAACTGTATCTGAACACGTTTTATGATACTTTTGACGGCTGGCCTCCCTCCGGAGGTGGGTCCGCCCCAACTAAGGACCGGGGAACAGACATTGCTTTGCCGGCGATAAATGTTTTTGGATCAAGCTGGACCCCTCGTCTTGATGGGGCATTAAATGTTCCTGCCTCTGGAGGTGGATGGAATTGGGTAAATATCCGAAACATTAACTATTTTCTTGATAATGTCGATCGGGTCAAAGTCAAAAACAACATGACAGACCATTATATCGGAGAAGGACATTTTTTCCGTGCATGGTTTTATTATGAAATGATGAAAAATTTCGGGGCGCTTCCAATTATCGATCGGCCTGTAACAGAAGCAGATGAAGATATTCTGTTTGGTTCTAGAAGTTCCAGATCGGAAGTGTTTAACTTTATTCTTAGTGATCTGGAAATTGCCATCTCAAAGATGCTTCCTAGCAATCAGCTATCAACTCCAGGAACAAGGTTGAGCAAAGATATTGCTCTTATGTTTAAAGCAAGAGCCTCCTTATATGAGGGTACTTGGGAGAAATACCATCAAGGGACACCTTTTGAGGGTCAAACTGATGGAAGAGCTTACCTCCAGCAGGCAGCAGATGCTGCCCTTCAAATCGTTGATGAAGGAAATTTTTCATTGGTAGAAGGGGATCCAAATAGCGTTTATGCGGATCTTTTTAATAGGACCGATTATGCAGGTGTACGGGAGGTGATTTTTTACAAGCATTTTGATCGGGAAACCCATGGTAACACATTCGGAAATCAATTGTGGAACTGGCCTAATGCCTACGGTTACACCTACGAGGCAACAAAGTTCTTTCTTTGTAAAGATGGTTTGCCTATTGCGGTAAGTCCGCTCTTTGTAGGTGATGCAACTTTGGATGTAGTTAAGATAAACAGAGATCCACGTCTTGCGCAGTCGATAATGACACCCACCGATATTCGGAGGATACAAGGCACTGATACCACATTTTTTCTACGTCCTGATGTCTTGAATTCGGGCACAGGGATAGAGTCTAGGAAATTTAGACATATCGTCGTTGATCCTGCGGTCGGCATCCAAAACCATAATGTTGATTTTATCTTTATGCGATTGCCAGAGGCTATGCTCATTTATGCAGAAGCGAAAGCGGAATTGGGGACTCTTACTCAGGCAGACGTGGATAAAACAATCAATAAAATCCGTGACCGGGTAGGCATGCCTCATCTTAAATTAGGCAGCATCACCCCTGATCCAAACTGGCCAAACTATGGGTATACCTTACCGGATTATCTCCATGAAATCAGAAGGGAAAGGACAGTGGAACTATTCGCCGAAGGCTTCAGATTTGACGATCTGATGCGTTGGAGAGCGCATGCCTATTGGGTTGGTACCAGGTTTGTCGGAACCTATGCAACACCTGCATTAATTGCCATTGCACCATCTGTTCCCAGAAATCAAGCGGGGTTTTTTGATCCCTATCAAAATGCGCTAAGTGGTCCAGGCAGTACCTTTGGGTTCAATCCGGAAAGAGATTATTTGTTGCCAATCCCGACCAATGAATTAACATTGAATCCAAATTTGGAACAAAATCCAGGATGGTGATCTCAATGAAATACTTGGGTTTTGGATCTTGTACCTGATAGAAAGGCATTGTTGAAGTTTCGTTTAGAAACCTTGACAATGCCTGTTTTTTCGCTAACTCTACTGCTGCTGTTCCATAACTGAAAAGCAGTTTGATTTTAATCAAATTATCCCTTGAAAGTAAAATTGATTGGTTTTGTAGTTGTATCCCTGCTCTTGTCTTGGGTAACTCAGTTTGCCTATACTGCCTTAAACAGTCAAACAGAAATCGATGCCACGGAGTTTAGGTATCCTAACTCTTTGTCGGAAAAAGAGAAACTTCCTCTGCAATTGATGGGAAATCGGTTTCTCACTTTCGCCTCAGTGGTGCGGGTAAATCAGATTGAGGTTTCCCGAAATGAGTATAAGGGTGTGGATGAATCCACAGTACATAGCCCCAAGGAAGCCCGTGTTTTGAGAGAAGCCATCGAAAAAGCTTGGCCTGGTGCCCGAATGACCTGGGCGTTTAGTTGGCTTGCTCTTCATGATGAGCGCCAAAATTACCAAGACCTGCGTAAGCTCATTGTTTCTTACCATAAGAGCTACGGGGATGAAATCACATTTATTCCGGGAGCTTATTTTTCTCCCATGTACAATTCACGCGAACAGACAAATCGGGATTTGCACGAGGGATTGAAAATGGTTTCAGAAATGGTTGGCGACGGATACCGACCCAAGGCGGTGATAGGGGGATTTATGGCGGCTGAAAACCTACGCTACCTGGCAGAGGAGGAAGGAATCCACGTGTGTCAGGGTACCATCTGGAGCCAGTATGCAGTGGATAATGGGGATGGGGACGGTTCCATCATTTACCCTTATTATCCTTCAAAGGAGCATTACTGCAAACCCGCACAAAGTGAAAAAGATATGATAGACTGTGTCAACCTCGACGGATGGACAGTAGATTTTTTGAATGCGAGGTATCCGGGTGCAAGGCGAATTGATGGAATAAATTGTGGCAGCCGGATGGGTGTTGGCCCTATAGAGACATTGATACGACTGGGTACCGATTTAGGTGTAAGACAGATGCTGGCGACCACTTCCACCCATTTTGACAAAGGATTTGAGCTTAATGGGTTTGCTTGGGTGACTTCTATCTGGGAGTTAAGTTTGGTTGAGGCCAGACAGCTTTTCCCGTTTTACCAAGGCCGTAATGGGATAGAGGGATTGACTGTATGGTTAAGCGAAATACGTAGGAGGTGGCCGGAGGCCCAAATGGTTACTCATGGCGAGTTTGGCATGTTGTGGCGGGATCATTACAAAAATAACGATGACCTTGATTATCAGTTTGTGCATCGAGGATCAGGAATATGTGGATCCGAACCTGAGCTGGAAATCCGATGGTTTATGAACAAAGATTTCCGCTTGGCAACCCTGAGGAATTGGATAGCCCAGACACCGGAAAAAGTGATCGATTTTACCCGCTATGACTTGCAAGCTTCGGAGCCAGAGGATGCTCAACCAGGACATCCCATCCGAAATTGGAGCCTGATGAACCGTCTAAATCAAAAAGGTACGCGTCCGCAGGATGTGCCTACAGATATAGCGCATTTAAATGAGGAAGAAAAGAAAATGATTCAGAGGAGATATCCGGGGTTGATTCAGGGTGGGATTTATTAGAGTCCATTATCTAAGCCGGAACAATGGTAAATGGTCAATCAGCCGCAACTTCCCCAAATCCTAATGGATTGTGTTGATATAAGTCTAACTGCGAAGGCAATGATGTCCTTAATGCAGGAAAAAAGAAACCTTGAAAACTGGATGGAGGACCTAATGAAAAATCATAAATTAATGAAGTTGCTT
>DATIAI010000432.1:0-12378 GCA_035458065.1 Algoriphagus sp.
TCAAACTCCAAATTGATTTGGATCGGATTGCAGCAGACTTCACAATCTTCGATGTATTCCTGATTTGAAACCGAGGGATCCAAAAGCATAGAAATTTCCTGAAAGCAATGAGGGCAAGTAAAGAAGTGCTCGTGCATGTCCAAAGAACAATAACTGCCAGAGTTGGTTCATGGAAGTTTCCTAATGACCTTCCAAATCAAAACTAAATTGATGGCACAGTTTCACTCTGACCCTCAGGAACTGACGGATTTAACTTTATTTCCTTCTCTTATACTTTACTTTCTCGGGACAAGATCCCGAAAAATGCATTAAACAAAACTCCGACAGCTCCGGGTGTTGAGGAAAAAATCTATCCAGATGCCGGTTTTGCAGTGCTCCATCTACGGAATTATCTGGATTGGATTTGTGGGTAAAAATAAACCCCTGAGATTTTCCATCCCAGGGGTTTTTACTCCTTGTTTCAGAGAGGATTAAACCTCCACCGATGCATCAATATTCTTGAAATAAACCTGATTGTCAGCATCCAAGTCTACCAAAACTGCTGAGTCGTTTTTGATATATCCTGAGAGAATCTGCTTCGAAAGTTCATTTAGAACCAATCGCTGCATGGTTCGCTTCAGAGGTCTTGCACCGAAGTTCGGATCAAAGCCAACCTCGCCTAAGTAATCCAAAACCTCTGTCGTAGCTTCGATTTCGATATTAGCTTCAGAAAGGCGCTTCTGAATTTCTCTCCATTGGATATCCACAATTTTTCGGATAATGTCTTTGCTCAACGGCTCAAACATGATCGTTTCATCGATTCGGTTTAGGAACTCAGGTCTGACTGCTTTTTTCAGCATTTCATAAACTTCAGTTTTGGTCTTTTCCAGAATCTCCTCTTTGTTCCATTCCTCCATCTCGGCAAACCGCTCCTGAATCAGATGCGAACCGATATTGGTCGTCAGAATAATGATCGTATTCTTGAAGTTGGCTAATCGGCCCTTGTTGTCTGTCAATCGTCCGTCATCCAAAACCTGCAAGAGGATGTTGAATACATCTGGATGCGCTTTTTCAATCTCATCCAAAAGAATCACAGAATAAGGCTTTCTCCGCACCGCTTCGGTCAACTGCCCACCTTCATCATAACCCACATAGCCAGGAGGGGCTCCCACAAGTCTACTGACTGCGTGTCGCTCTTGGTATTCCGACATGTCGATCCGGACCATCGCATTATCGTCATTGAAGAGGTATTCCGCCAAAGCTTTCGCCAATTCAGTCTTTCCGACACCGGTGGTACCCATGAAGATAAAGCTCCCAATCGGACGCTTAGGATCTTGAAGGCCAGCACGGCTTCGACGAACCGCATCAGCTAAAGCTGAAATAGCTTCCCGCTGACCTGCAACTCGCTTGCCCAATTCTTCCTCGAGATGAAGGAGCTTTTCACGTTCGGATTGGATCATTTTGGAAACCGGAATTCCAGTCCATTTAGAAACTACCGAAGCAATATCCTCCTGATCCACCTCCTCTTTTAAAAGCGGAGAACCTGCCTGCATTACTGCAAGTTGACTTTTGAAAGATTCTAACTTCTTCTCAGCCTCAACGATTTTGCCATATCGGATCTCAGCAACTTTACCAAAATCACCTGCACGTTCGGCTTGTTCTGCTTCCATTTTCAGCCTGTCAATCGCCTCTTTTTCTCTGCGAATGCCCATGATGACCGCTTTTTCGCTTTCCCATTTGGCCTTCACATTTTGACGCTTTTCTGAGAGTTCGGCGATTTCCTTACTCAGGACAGTTTCTTTGTCCCGGTTATTTTCTCTTCGTATTGCTTCCCGCTCGATCTCGAGTTGCATGATTCTTCGGTTCAGCTCGTCCAGTTCCTGCGGCAAGGAATCAATCTCCATCCTCAGTTTTGCAGCCGCCTCGTCCATTAAGTCAATGGCTTTATCAGGCAGGAATCGATCTGAAATGTATCGTTGTGAAAGTTCAACAGCAGCAATCACAGCATCATCCTTGATTCGGACTCCGTGGTGCAATTCGTATTTGTCTTTGATCCCGCGAAGAATAGAAATCGCATCAGCCGCATCCGGTTCGTCTACAATGACTGCTTGGAATCTTCGCTCCAGCGCCTTATCCTTCTCTATGTATTTTTGATATTCTTTCAGCGTAGTTGCTCCGATTGCATGGAGTTCACCACGGGCCAAGGCTGGCTTTAGCAAATTCGCAGCGTCCATAGCTCCTTCTCCTCCACCTCCGGCACCGATCAAGGTATGAATCTCGTCAATAAAGAGAATGATTTCCCCATCGGAATCGGTCACTTCCTTAATCACGGCTTTGAGTCGCTCTTCAAATTCGCCTTTGTACTTGGCTCCCGCTACGAGCAAACCCATGTCCAATGAGATCAAAGTTTTTGATTTAAGGTTTTCGGGTACATCACCAGAGACGATCCGTTGGGCCAAGCCCTCCACAATAGCAGTCTTACCCACACCCGGTTCACCGAGTAGGATTGGATTGTTCTTTGTCCTTCGGGCAAGAATTTGAAGAACCCGTCTTATTTCTTCATCCCGGCCGATGACAGGGTCAATTTTGCCCTTTTTGGCCATTTCGTTCAGGTTTTTGGAGTACTTCTCCAATGCCCTGTACTTGCTTTCTGCGTTTTGATCGGTCACTTTATTGCCTTTTCTAAGTTCCTTAATTGCTTCAATCAAGGGCTTTTCGGCCAAACCTTGATTTTTGAGTAATTGAGCGGTGCCGTCGCTTCCTGCTAAAATAGCCAAGATCAAATGCTCAATGGCTACATATTCATCCCCAAAAGTCTTGAGGTAATCCTTTGCTTTGGTCAGTATTTGATTGGCAGAACCGGAAAGGTAGGGTTGCTGGGTTCCTCCGGTGACTTTGGGCAATTTCGCCAATTCCTGATCCAGTTTTTGCTCGATCAGCTGCTTGTTTGTCCCAAGTTTTTTGAAAAGGAAATCAGTCACATTCTCATCCTCAGTGAGGATTCCTTTGAGAAGATGTGAGGTCTCAATTGCCGGAGTTCCTGAAGCAGTAGCAAGTTCAGCGGCTTTCTGAATTGCCTCCTGAGATTTGATAGTGAATTGGTTAAAATCCATGGCTAGTTGGTTAGGTTGTGGTAGTTAAATTTTTCAGATCGAGAAATTCCTAAGCTTACCGACAACAGCCATCAGCCGCCTGGGAGAAATTCTAAATCAGTTTCAACCTATTGATCAAATCCAACTCCAACCTGAAATATCGGCCAGAATGGCTTAAAAACCCTAAAAACTTCAGAAAAAAGGAAATTTTGTCAGAAAAAACTACTTATAAATGTCAAAAAATAACCCCGTCGAATTGACGGGGAGGTTATTAATTTCCTTTTTTCAACAACTCATTGACCGGAGGAGCTTTAAGATTTACTCCAGAATTTTTATTGATAAAATCCGGAAAAAACATCTGAACCATATATTGCTGTTGTGAAATAAATAGTTTACTCATTGCATCATGGATCTCATAAAGAGTTTCTTGGTCCTGTTGAGCAAGCCATAAAGGATCAATATTCTTGAAGATAGTGGCCAATGAGGCATAGGACATATCGTCTTTTTGGATTAAAACCGGAGGAATAAATTTCCCTCCTTTGACCGTAGCTTTGCCCATATAGCATTCGCTATTGTTTTGGTAAATTATTGAGATCACTACCTCGTGCTCACCATCAGTCACAGGACTGCCTCCCTTATTGGCAAATGCACTATAATAATCAATATAGCACCCTTCGACACCTTTGAGGTGGAGACTCAATCCTTCCTGTGAAAAAGCCTGAGTCATGAAGCCCAGGAAAAACAAAATGCTGAGTTTGATTTTCATAAATCTTTACTTGATATAGGATGGTAAATTAGTTATCACTTAAACTCCTACACAAGAATATTATTAATATGACGGCTATTTCATGAGAAAAGTCATTTATCAACTTTTAGGGTTATTTATTTCTTAATCATCAGGGTGAGGGAAAAAACTTTGCGCCATCCAGAGTTTTTTCAATATTTAAAAACACAAGTTAATATTTAGCCGGCCTTCCGAGAATACTCCTCCACAGCCTTCCAAACCCTGAAGATATTTTTGTAACAGATTTTTTCGATATCCTCCTTTGAATACCCTCTTTTTAAAAGCTCAGCAATCAAGTTTGGAAACATCGAGACATCTTTTAGCCCAGTAGGCAACGAATCGCCTACACCATCAAAGTCCGACCCTAAACCAACATAATCTATACCTACCAAATTTTTCACATGATCGATATGATCAGCGACTTTCTGGACAGTTGGAAAAGGATTATTTGCGGCAGTGTATTCACTGATGTATGCTTGAGCGACTGAATCGCTTCTGCTGAGGTTATTTTCTGCAAGCCAGTTGACGATGTGTTCACGAACTTTGGCAGATCCAGCAGCATAAGCAGAGTCAATAAAACTTCCTCCAAAATTGATCATCATCACCCCACCATTTTTGGCCATCGCTTGGATTAATTCATCGCTCATGTTGCGCTCAAAACCCGGGGTGAACTTTCTGACTGAAGAGTGTGATGCGATTACGGGAACTTTTGTAACAGCCAAAGCATCTCTGAAGGTATTGTCTGAGACGTGGCTCAAATCCACCATGATCCCCACTCGATTCATCTCTGCTACTACTTTTTCCCCAAATTCACTTAAGCCTTGGTGGGTTCCTGTGGTATCATAGCTTGCATCTCCGATCAGATTGTCAGTTCCATGAGTCAGAGTAATGTAGCGGATTCCTCTTTTGTGAAAATATTCCACATTGGCCAGATCATCTTCGATGCCAGCTCCATTTTCCATACCCATAGGCAAGGAAATCAGACCTTTGGAAAAGTTGGCCTCGATATCAGCTGGACTATAGGCCATGGCAAATTTATCCGGAAAAGAAGAAGCCAACCGCTCTGTCATCTGGATCAGAGAATCAGCTAATGCCTTGGATGCTCCCGGAGTTTTTTGGTTTCCTGCCGGAATATAGATTGACATAAAAGGCGCATCCAACCCGCCTTCCTTTGCTCTCGGATAATCAAAATTCCCATCGGGAGTCCGAACAGACACATCCAAAATCTCCCGCTGCAAGGTAAATCCACCGACTTTCATACGATAAGGAAGATCTACATGACCATCTACCATGATGGTTGACTGGGCGATTTCGGTAGCAGCCTTGAGCCGGTCCGCATCTGACATTTTGGTGTAGTCGATTGCTTCTTCCTTGGGTGTACAGGCGAATATTGAGCAGGCAAAAGCAGTGAGGAATAGAAGTTTTTTCATAAAACTATTTGGTCGGGGATTTGGAATATAGTCGAATTTTCAAAAACGAAATCTGAAAAATCCACAAATGGCTGGAAAGATTGAGTTACTTTTATGAAGCAACTCAAAATATTTCTCTGATTCACATCAATCATTCAACCTATTTGATCTGAATTACAAAACAAAACCCCCACTTTCAGGATTTTATTTTGCGAAGCAAATTCACGAAATTTGAAAATAACAACCTAATAGTTTAACCAATCCACAATTCTTATGAAATCAATTTTGAAATTATCATTGATGAGTTTTGCCACATCGGCAGTCTTGTTTAGCTGCTCCCCTCCAAAAACCGAAGAAGTGGTAGAGGAAACAGTAGTTGAAGCTAAAACTCCTACCCTAACCCTGCTTTGGGAAACTGCAGATTCCCTGATGACCAATGAATCTGTTCTTTATGATGAGGCTTCAGGAACTATCTATGTGTCAAACATAGAGGGTCAGGATCCACAGGAAAAAGACGGCAAAGGGTCAATTGGCATCATTTCCAAAGATGGAAAAATTGTAAATCCTGCCTGGGTTTCCGGTTTGAATGCCCCTAAAGGCATGGCGATCTCCAATGGAAAGCTGTACGTAACAGACATCGACGAATTGGTGGAAATCGACATTGCTACTTCCAAAATTTCCAAAAAATGGAAAGTCGAAGGCGCTCAGTTTTTGAACGATGCAGCTGCTCACAATGGAACTGTCTATTTCACAGACATGACCACTGGAAAAGTTCATTCTTTCCTGAATGGCACAATTGCAACCGTATCTGAAGGCCATAATTCAATCAATGGTTTAGCGGTGGGAACTGATGGAACCATTTATGGACTGGATGGTTCTGGCTTGAAAAAATGGAACTCTGACGGTACTGCGACTATTTTAAATGCAAATGTAACCGGAGGCGACGGTCTGGTGATTTTGGGAGACGGCAATTTTGTAGCTTCCAGATGGCCTGGTGAAATTTGGTTTGCAAATGATTCTACAGAAACCTTGATGCTCGACACCAAAGCTGCGGAGTCGAATACTGCCGACATTGGATACAATGCTGCCGAAAAAATTGTGTATGTACCTACATTCTTCAAAAATAAAGTAGCCGCTTACAAGCTGGACTATTAATAAAAAGAATTGTTTTGAATAGAAAAGCCTCCGAAATGGAGGCTTTTTGCGTATACATAAAAAAGGAAAAATCACCCTCTATTTCTTCCATTTATGGAAACCTTAAATCCGAAATAGAGTTTTTCTATATCTTATCAGCGGATTTGTCCGTACCTTTCCGAACATAATTCATAAACTCTCCGGGGCTAACCCACCCGGGTAAATCAGGTTCCCAATGAAATCAGCCGAAATCAATTACGAACTAGAAAAGAATATAGAAGTCATCTCACAATTGGATGACTTGGTTGATGATGCCGTTGATAACATCCTGGTAGATCCAGACAAATGTTGGCAGCCGTCAGACTTTCTTCCGGATTTTGGAAACCCAGATATTCACGAAGAAATCAAACTCCTGCAAAAAAGAGCCGAAGGAATTCCAGACACAGTTTTGACTTCTCTGATCGGCAACATGATCACAGAAGAAGCGCTCCCTAGCTACCAGACCTATTTTAACATGCTGGAAGGAATCAATCCTGAGCGAAACCTCCTGTCTCCGAGAGGATGGGTAAGATGGTCTAAGACTTGGACTGCTGAGGAAAACAGACACGGAGATTTGCTCAATAAATATCTTTATATGACCGGCAGAGTTGATATGAAGGCAGTGGAGCGGACCATCCACAGATTACTGATGAACGGATTCGATCCAAACTCAGGCGGAGATCCATATCAGGCAATCGTCTACACTTCCTTTCAGGAGAGAGCAACCAAAATCTCCCACGTCAACACAGGAAAACTGGCAGATATTGCTGGTGACAACATTCTGGGAAGAATCTGCAAACAGATCGCAGGGGACGAAGCTAGACACGAAAAGGCCTACAAATCCTTTATGTCCAGAATATTTGAGATCGATCCAAATGGTGCGATTCTCGCTTTTGAAAAACTGATGAGAAAGCAGATCGTCATGCCGGCAGTCATGATGGGAGAAGGTAGCTCTAATCCATCCCTGTTTACTCAATTCTCAGAAATCACTCAAAAAGTTGGCATTTATACCAGTTGGGACTATGCCAGAATCATCGAGCACTTAGTGGGACTCTGGAAAATAGAAGCCCTCACCGGCTTAGACGCTGCAGCTGCGAAAGCTCAAGAATACCTTGTAAAGCTCGCCGATCGATACATGAGAGTAGCAGATCGGATGAAAGCTCCTGACGAGGTGAAGCTAGCCTGGCTTAAATAATCACTTAAGTCCTTCTGAAAAGAGGGACTTTTTTTGTAGTACCTTAGTTCGAATTGAAATTAAGAACTATGAGAAAACTCCTCACCTGCCTCACCCTTTCATTGATTTTTCTTTCCAAATCTGGATTTTCCCAAGATCTTGCTGTCAATCAGGAAAGACTTCACGAAAGCCTGATGAAACTCTCCGCCTACGGAAAAAATGCTGCCGGAGGTACGGATCGCGTAGCCTATAGCAAATACGACATTGAAGCAAGAGAATATATCGAAGCATTGATGAAAGAGGCAGGACTCGAAGTTTCGATTGATTTTGCAGGAAATATCATCGGTAGAAAAACCGGCAAAAATTCGAGTCTAAAACCCATTGCTTTTGGTTCTCACATCGATGAAGTCCCAAATGGAGGAGATTACGACGGACCTGTGGGTTCGATGGGAGCAATTGAAGTTGCCAAAACTTTGAATGAAAAAGGAATCGAAACCGAACATCCACTTGAGGTGGTCATTTTTACCAACGAGGAAGGTGGCGTCGTCGGTAGTAGGGCATTAGTTGGTGCATTGAGTAAAGAAGCTTTGCAAGTCGTCAGCAACAGCGGGGTGACTCAATTCGAAGGGATCAAGCTTTTGGGAGGAAATCCGGAACGGATCCCAGAATTGAAAAGAAACCCAGGGGACCTAGCTGCTTTTTTGGAACTACACATTGAACAGGGCGGAAATTTGTACAATGAAAAATTGGACATTGGTGTCGTGGAGGGAATTGTGGCCATCGAATGGTGGGAATTTTCTTTTAAAGGAAAAGCAAATCATGCCGGTACCACGCCGATGAATATGCGCAAGGATCCGATGCTGCCTGCTGCGAGGTTTATACTCGCTGTCAACGAAATTGTGAACAGCTACGAAGGAAGGCAAGTGGGAACAGTGGGCAAAATTCAGGCATTTCCAGGTGCAGGAAATGTGATCCCCGGTGAAGTAAAAGTAACCGTTGAGCTGCGTGATCTTTCTTCTGAGAAAATCTGGAAAATCTATGCCGATATCGAGTCAAAAGCAAAACTACTTTCGAAGGAAAGTCAGACAGAATTGGACATCAAGCACATTGAAGTTGCAAGCAAACCGGCTTTAGCTGATCCACTGATCCGTGAAATCATAAAAACCCAAGCAGAAAAACTGGGGTTAAGTACCAAAAGCCTTCCGAGTGGAGCGGGACACGATGCACAGGAAATGGCCAGAATCGCTCCAATGGGGATGATTTTTATCCCAAGCAAAGATGGGATCAGTCACGCTCCGGCAGAATTTTCGACCAAAGAGGATATCGCAAACGGAGCAAATGTCCTGCTCCAAACAATTTTGGAGTTAGATAAGCGACTCAAGTAAAATTCAGATTAAGAAAACTTTTTAACTTCGATTTGAATTAAGTGTATATACAATAAATTTCACTCATGAGAGCTATCAAGCATATCCACAAAGCAGAATACCGCCCCATCGCTGACTTGGTGACTTACAGTCCAATGCCCACTCGCAGCCTTCAGCAGATTGATCCTTTTATCTTTCTAAATCACCATGGCTTTCAAACTTATCCCGACCGAAACCAAGGTCTTCCATTCGGTCCACATCCGCATCGAGGAATGGAAACAGTGACTTTTATTTTGGAGGGTGACATCATGCACAAGGACTCTTCGGGACATGAATCTGTAATCGGCCCCGGTGGAGTTCAATACATGACTGCCGGAAGCGGATTAATCCATGCAGAAGTTTCAAGTAAAGAATTCAAGCGAAAAGGCGGTAATCTGGAGATATTGCAGCTTTGGCTCAACCTCCCCGCAGCAAAAAAGATGATCAAGCCAAATTACGTCGGCCTGCAAAAAGAGGAGATTCCGACTTTGGAACTGGATGGTGGAAAAGTGAAAGCTCAGCAGCTTTTTGGAGATTGGAATGGGGTAAAAGGTGCTTTCGAAGGAACTTTCCCCATCACGATGAGTACGATTTATATTGAAAAAGGCGGAAAATTTGAAAAAGAAATCCCTGCCGAGGAAAACATCTTTTTCTATATTGTTCGAGGAGAACTAAAGGTAAACGGGACAGAGGTTGTATTTCGACATTTGGTGGAATTCGGCAATTCTGAAAACAAAATCGAAGTTGAAGCACTGGAGGATTCAATACTGATTTTGGGACATGCAGTTCCCTTTAATGAACCTATGGTAGCCCAAGGTCCATTTGTCATGAACACCCAGCAACAGATTCAGGAAGCTTATCTAGATTATCAAGCGGGGAAATTCGGTTCTTGGAACCACTGATCAACTGTCAATAATATCCTGGGAGATCAGTTTGTAGATTTCAGCGATCGATTCGTTGTAGCTGAGAAATTGATGATGATCTTCCAGTGTATCATAATCTTCCCTGATGGCTGGACCGGTCTGGGCATTTTTTGCACCTATTTGCAAGCTTTTCGAAATGGACTCGATGATCAGAGGTTTTAGCATTTCAAAATCCAAGCCCTGCCTTCTCATGATTTCCTCCGAAATGCGAAGCATGTGATTGGTAAAGTTGCTGGCAAAAACCGCTGCCACATGAATTGCTTTTCGGTCTTTGGAGCGAATCTGGTAGACCAGAGGAGAAATGCTTTTTGCCAGCTTTTTAAGCTTTTGCAAAGTTTCTTCATCTTCAGCTTCGACTAAAAAAGGAACTTCTTCCATGTCCATTTTTCTGCCCTTGGTAAAAGACTGAAGCGGGTACAAAATTCCGGTGTAGCTCGCCGAACTATATCCCAAAATATCGAGAGGCATGGCTCCGGAAGTATGCACCAAAATGCTTCCTTCGGGCAAAATCACTTCATCAGCCAGTTCGGTGATTGCTGAATCTTTTACCGCCAAAATGAAAATCCGAGCTCTACTTTCTGAAAAATCGAGATCATCCTTGGGTTCGGCAGAATAAACCCGTTCAGTGATTTGGGAAGCTTTTTCAATATCCCTTGCATAGATTTCTGTTACCTCATGACCCGCATCTTCCAATGCAGGGGCTAAATGCCAGGCCACATTCCCGGCTCCCAAAATGGCGATTTTGAACTTCATCTCGGAAGTAAACCAATTTTGACAAAAAGAAAAAGCCACCCCAAGTGATCAGGATGGCTTTTGAAGGAATCA
Organism: Algoriphagus sp.; assembly: GCA_035458065.1. Classification (GTDB taxonomy): domain Bacteria; phylum Bacteroidota; class Bacteroidia; order Cytophagales; family Cyclobacteriaceae; genus Algoriphagus. The sequence continues at coordinate 10,763 of DATIAI010000432.1, forward strand.
AATTCCTAGAAATCAAATATGAAGGGCTCTGTTATCAGTGGCTGCCAAGCAAGCTTCTTTGAAAGCTTCTGTATAGGTAGGATGTGCATGAGACATTCTGGCGATATCCTCTGCAGAGGCTCGGAATTCCATTGCGACCACAGCCTCAGCAATCATATCGGCGGTTCGCGGTCCAATCATGTGTACTCCGAGAATCTCATCAGTATCTGCATCTGCCAGGACTTTGACCAATCCATCTGTATCCATGGAAGCTCTTGCACGGCCAGAGGCTATGAATGGAAACTTTCCGGTTTTGTATTTTCTCCCCTGCTCCTTCAATTGCTCTTCGGTAAACCCAACAGCCGCAACTTCAGGCCAAGTATAAACAACACCCGGGATCAAATTATAATTGATGTGGGGCTTTTGTCCAGCCAAAGTCTCTGCAACAAAGACACCTTCCTCCTCGGCTTTGTGAGCAAGCATTGCACCTTTTACCACGTCACCAATGGCATAGATGTTTGGTGTGGAAGTCTGGAGATGATCATTGACTTCGATCTGGCCTCTATCTGTGATTTTCACACCTGCAGCTTCAACATTGAGTCCATCGGTATAAGGCTTTCGTCCGATCGAAACCAAGACATAATCTCCTTTGATTTCGATTGTCTCCCCTTTGCCATTTTCAGCTTTCACCAAGACATCTTCACCCAAGTTTTCAACTGCGGTAACTTTATGCTTTAGATAAAAGTCAAAACCGATCTTTTTGAGTGACTTCTGAAGTTCTTTGCCCATGGTCCGGTCCATGGTTGGGATAAGAGAATCCATAAATTCAATCACAGAAACTTTGGCTCCCAGGCGGGCATAAACGGATCCTAACTCCAGTCCAATCACACCACCACCAATCACCACCAAGTGCTTTGGAGTCTCCTTAAGATTTAAAGCCTCCGTAGAAGTGATGACTCTTGACTTATCAAGCTGGATGAATGGTAAAGATATAGGCTTGGAACCCGTGGCAATTATGATGTTTTTCCCTTGAATGACTGACGAAGAACCGTCCTCTTTTGTAACCTTCACAGTATGAGTATCGACAAATGATCCCAATCCATGATGGACATCTATCTTGTTTTTCTTCATCAAAAACTGGATCCCGTCTACATTTTGTTTCACGACATCGTTTTTGCGATTAATCATTTGACCCAAATCCACTTGGAGATCTGAAAGGTTGATTCCGTGAGTTTTAAAAGTATGGGCGGCATTATGGTAATGCTCAGAGGAGTCCAAAAGTGCCTTGGAAGGAATACAGCCTACATTGAGACAAGTGCCACCTAAGGTGGAATACTTTTCAACAATTGCTGTTTTCATACCCAATTGAGCAGCTCTGATAGCTGCCACATATCCACCTGGACCCGAACCGATAACTATGACGTCGTACATTTCTTTAGATTTTAGAGCCTAGAAGCAAGAGCCAAGACTGGTTAAAAAGAGGGCCGAAACCAATCAGCCCGTCGTAAATCGTATTTCGTAAATCGTAAATTCCTAAACTCCAAACAACAACCTCGTTGGATCTTCCAGCAATTGTTTGACCCGAACCAAGAAACTGACGGACTCACGGCCATCGATGATTCTATGATCGTAAGAAA